>JAJBVJ010000168.1 GCA_020859875.1 Rikenellaceae bacterium | reverse complement strand
GAAGAACTATCCTCCCGGACAGCACGGTCTTACTCGTAAACGTAAAAAAGTATCGGAGTATGGCATCCAGCTGAGCGAAAAGCAGAAGGCAAAATATACCTACGGCATCCTCGAAAAACAGTTTTACAGGACCTATGAAGAGGCTTCCCGTATGGGAGGTATCACGGGGGAAAACCTGCTGAAACTTCTCGAATGCCGCCTGGACAACGTGGTTTACCGCCTGGGTATAGCGCCCACCCGGGCCGGTGCCCGCCAGCTCGTTTCGCACCGTCACATCACCGTCAACGGCAGCGTGGTGAACATTCCCTCCTACAGCCTCAAAGCGGGCGACGTGGTATCGGTGCGCGAAAAATCGAAGAGCCTCGAAGTGATCCAGGAATCGCTAACAGGCGGCCGCAAGAACCGTTACGCTTGGCTCGAATGGGACAACTCCTCGATGTCGGGCAAATTCCTTAACAGGCCCGAAAGGGAAGATATCCCCGAGAACATAAGGGAACAGCTCATCGTCGAACTCTACTCCAAGTAGTAACCGATAAGCCGGGCCCCGGCGGTCATTACCGTAAGGGCTCGATAAACCTTTGTTCGTAAGAACGTAACGAAAAGAAAAACATATATTATGGCAATATTAGCATTCCAGAAACCTGAAAAGGTTATTATGCTCGAATCGACTTCGACGTTCGGGAAATTCGAATTCCGGCCGCTCGAACCCGGTTTCGGCATGACGGTCGGCAATGCCCTCCGCCGTATCCTGTTGTTCTCCCTCGAAGGGTATGCGATAACCACGGTAAAGGTATCGGGCGTCGACCACGAGTTTGCCGCTATCCCCGGAGTGAAGGAAGGGATGATAGATATAATCCTTAACCTCAAGCAGGTTCGCTTTATCCGCACGGTGGACAACACCGACAGTGAGAAAGTGACCGTCAACGTTGCGGGACAAACCGAGCTTACCGCCGGTTACATCTCCAACTTCCTGGCCGGTTTCAAGGTGCTGAATCCCGATCTGGTAATCTGCCACCTTACACCCGAAACCAAACTCCAGATGGAACTCACCATCGGCAAAGGCCGCGGTTATGTTCCCGCCGAAGAGAACGCCCCGGCCGAGGCGGAGTTCGGACTGCTGCCGATCGACTCTATCCACACTCCTATCAAGAACGTCAAGTACTCGATAGACAACTACCGCGTGGAGCAGCGAACGGACTACGAAAAGCTAAACCTCGAGATAACCACCGACGGCTCTATCCACCCGAAAGACGCGCTTAAAGAGGCTGCGAAGATACTCATTCAGCACTTTATGCTCTTCTCCGACGAGAAGATTACTCTTAATATGGAAGAGAGCAACACCGCAGAAGAGTTCGACGAGGACATTCTGCATATGCACCAACTTCTAAAGACCAAACTCTCCGACCAGGATCTTTCGGTAAGGGCTCTCAATTGCCTAAAAGCCGCGGAAGTGGATACGATCGGCGATCTGGTTCGTTTCAACAGGAACGACCTTTTGAAGTTCCGCAATTTCGGGAAAAAATCCCTGACGGAGCTCGACGACCTTCTTGCGTCGCTGAATCTCCACTTCGGGATGGATGTTACACCCTACAAACTTGACAAGGACTAACAATGAGACACAATAAGAATTTCAACCACCTCGGCAGGCAGAGCGCCCACCGCAAAGCCATGCTGGCGAATATGGCCACTTCGCTGATCATCCACAAACGGATCAGCACCACGGTGGCCAAGGCGAAGGCACTTAAAAGGTATGCAGAGCCCATAATAACCCGCTCGAAAGACGACTCCACCCATTCGCGCCGTGTGGCATTCGGCTACCTGCGCGATAAAAATGCGGTGACGGAACTTTTCCGCGTAGTGGGCCCCGCCATAGGCGACCGTCCCGGAGGATACACCCGTATCCTGAAGACGGGATTCCGTCTGGGCGATGCCGCCGATATGTGTATCATCGAACTGGTGGATTTCAACGAAACCTACACCAAGGACGACAAGGCCGCTGCTAAAGGCCGTACAAGGCGCAGCCGCAGAGGCGGATCGGGTGTCGCTGCAAAAAAAGCGGATACCCCGGCCAAAGCTAAAGCGGAAGCAGCCCCCGCAGTAGAACCGGCCGTGGAAGCGGTAACGGAAGAAACCCCACAGGTAGAGTCTACCGTAGAAGAAACCGCGCCCGTAGCAGATGAAACTACTCCCGTAGCAGAAGAAGCACCAGAGGCCACGGAAGAAACGAAAGAGGAATAAATACTATCTTTTTCAAGAAAGTCCGGGACTAATGTTCCGGACTTTTTGTATATTTGATTGTCTCCATCTAATTTTAAACCCTATTTTCAATTATGCCAGTTCCCGATCATTTGTCTCACAAACCAATCACCGTAGCGGAATACCCTAACCATGACGGCCCATATCAAAATAATACGGATGTTGAATATCTAACTGTGGGGATCGCCCAATATGATACCTCCAGGAATCCAAAAGAGATTTCCGCAAAAGTTTTGCGAAAAGTAGATGGTAAATGGAGCCGTCAGAGTGAAGAACTTCCCATTCACAGAGTTTTCGATCTTGCCAGTATGGTTTTACAATCGGTAGTTATCAGTAATGCGGACTCTTTTCCCGTTACACCCTTTAATGTAACCGTGCATGACCATCCGCAAATAAATGCAATTAAAGACTACTACCACGATAATAGGTGTTTTCTTCTGCCCAAACTTTATGATTTGAAGGAAATTTTAGATTTTTTCCTAGAAGAAGAGAGAAAATATTAGCACAGAATAAAAAAGCTATTTTTTGTTAAACTGGTTCATAGTTCGCTCTATCCCGATGGTGGAGAACGACTTAATGGCCTGGCCGGCTACCTCGAGTTTCGCGGGCAATTCCTTTTTCTCTTCGGAAGACCACTCTCCCAAGACATAGTCAACCTGGAAACCCTTGGGAAAATCGCCGCCTATACCGAAGCGCATCCGGGCATAATCGCTCGTTCCCAAGACCTGATTAATACTTTTAAGACCGTTATGGCCTCCGTCGCTCCCTCGGGCACGAATCCTAAGGGTGCCGAACGGTAGTGCGATATCGTCGACCACTACCATCATATTTTCGAGACCTATCTTCTCTTGTTTCAACCAATACCGAACGGCGTTGCCGCTGAGATTCATAAAGGTGGAAGGTTTGAGCAGGATTAGTATCCGGCCTTTATATCTCACCTTAGCCACGGCCCCGTAACGCGAAGGGGTGAAAACAGCATTGGACGCCTCGGCTAAGGCGTCCAATACTTTAAATCCTATATTATGCCGCGTTTCGGCGTATTCGCTTCCGATGTTGCCGAGTCCGGCTATAAGGAATTTCACTTCCGACTCTTGGTTTTCCGGTTCCGCTCGGCAAAAAAGTCTTTTGAGTAGTCGTCCCATACAACTCGTTTTACCGGCCCTACCGACAGGTGCCACGGTTCAGACTATTTTCCGGCTGCGGCGGCTGCGGCAGCTGCCCCACGTGCGGCACGTGTCATCTTAACGGCGGCTACGGCAGTAACGGCCGGGGTGAGAAGCGTAAGGCCTTCGAATTTCAGATCCCCTACGAAGATGGATTTGCCCAGTTCGAGGTCGGTCACGTCGACCACCAACTCGTCGGGAAGGTTTTCGAGAATTCCCTTTACATGTATCTTCCTTTTTGCCAGGGTGAGTTTACCGCCCAGCTTGACGCCTATGGAATTCCCCGTAAGGCGCACCGGAATGTCTATGGCAACTTCCTGACCGGGAACCGCGCGGTAGAAGTCGATATGAAGTATCTGCTCCCGAACCGGATGATACTGCACCTCCCTCATTACGGCGATCTCCTTGCGGCCCTCGATGTAGATATTGACAATGTAGGAGTTGGGTGTGTAGATCAGGGG
>JAJBVJ010000034.1:1403-3911 GCA_020859875.1 Rikenellaceae bacterium | reverse complement strand
CACCGAAGCTATGCGGCCGGTTACCTTCTCGACCCCGGCGGCATGACATGGTACACAGCTCCGGGAGTTACAACTCAGCGGTACGATGAATTGTACGGGAAGATACAGATGATTTCAGTTGGACTTCATGCCGATCTGAACGTCAACCGGATATTCGGTATTCCGGCAGCGCGATACCCGCTTAAACTGATCGTGAGTCCTGCTGTCTATGCCAATACTTTCTCACCGAAGATATATACCCTTTCGGACGATAAGAAGTATGTCTCTGGTAACCAAAGCCAGAGCATCAGCATGGGGCTCGGCGGCGACGTAGCAGTTCGTTACGATATAAAACATTCGGTGGGGGTGCAATTGAAAGGCACGGGGATTTGGATTACGGATAATCTGTTCGATAATATCCGTACTGTCGGCCATGTAAAACAGAATGCCATGTGGGCCATTTCGGCCGGGGTGGTATGGAATATTAAAAGCAGTCCCGGTTATCACAAATAAAAAATAATTAAACAATAACAAAGAAATGAGATCATTCAGACTATTATTTACGATACTCCTCCCGGCAATTGCTCTCGGGAGCTGTATGAAAGAAGACATCGACGAGCTTCGCCGCCAGACGGCCGAGAACGAGGCACGGATCGCAGCCCTCGAAAAATGGCAGGAACAGGCCAACAGCAACATCACCGCACTGCAGGCATTGGTAGAAGCCTTGAACGAGAACGACTATATTACGGAAGTGACCGAGTTCGATACACCGGAACCGGGAGGCTATACCATCAGTTTCCTGAAAGGTTCTCCCATCACCATCTATCATGGCAGTAACGGCCATTCGCCGGTAATAGAGATCCAAGAGTATACCGATGGACGGTATTACTGGACACTCGACGGCCATTGGCTCACCGACACAGACGGAAAAATGATTCCGGCTGAAGGATATACTCCCAAAGTGGCCATAGGTTCGGACGGATACTGGTACATTTCGGAAACCGGCGATGCTACGGGAACACCTCCGGGCCCAGGCTGGACATCGACCGACGTATATGCAACCGGAGATGATGGCGATTCGATGTTCGATGGAATCGATATTTATGAAGATTATGTGGTTTTCAATCTTAATGACGGCGCTTCCTTAATTACAATACCCCTATATAAGACCGTAGGAATATCTTTCGAGCAGCCGGGTTTATTCAGTGCCAGTCAGATCAAGATAATTAAATTTACGAGCACCGGCTCCGCCGAAGCCACCAATATCCGGGTTGTCGATATTCCAGCGGATTGGAAAATTAGTTTGAATATGAACGAAAATACCATAACGGCAACGGCCCCGTCGACCATAACTTCCGACAATTACTACGGGGAGGCTACGATCCTTGTAGGAGAAGGTGAAAAGGTGGCGGCAATGTATGGGCTGATCCTTAGGGCCGACGGATTTTTCAAAGTAGGGGATTACTACCCCGACCCGCTTGTCAACCTCGACGACCCGGCGGAAAAGGCAGCCGTGCAGGGGGTCGTATTCTGGGTCGACACATCGCAGAAAAGTTACAATTCGGCCACCGGAGGTGGTGCTTACGGGAAAATCGTGAGCCTGGACGAGGGTACTGATCTGGTATGGGGCCCCGACGACGTGGTAACCGGTGCTTTGGACGAAAATAACGGGCTTATGAATATGGCGACAGTGCAGTCTGTCGATTCCGATTTCAGCTCCTATCCTGCTTATGCCTGGGCTGATGCAAAAAATCCTGGGGGTACTACATATAACCGTGTCGATCCGGGGGTTTGGTATCTGCCGTCCAAATATGAATTGCTCGAATTGAGATGCGCTTGGAACGGAGGTACAGCCCACGCCGAAGTAAATAACGGGCGTTCGATATTCGACGGGATACTGACCGCGGCTGGGGGAGATAATTTTACTACGGACCCGAAATGGAGCAGTACCGAGTCTAAAGATGTACCCGTTGAAAGGGCCTGGGGGATAATGCCTTCCGGCTATTTTTCAATCGAGGATTATAAGGACTCGGCATTCAACTGCCGCGCCGTTATGGTATTCGGGTCCCCGGATATAAATTGATCTATCGGTGGAACTCATCCGTCACTACATTCTTAGAGGTTAATATAATTATTTATAAGGCAGGAATATGTAAATATATCTTTATTTTTGCCGATTATATAGAATTATATCTATGATCAGAGGAATAATAGAATCGATGAAGTATAGGAAAAGCTCCCTGAGATCGAGGGAGATTTGCCGGAGTATGGCCGGGGAATACGGCATAAGAGAACCGCGTGTGTACAGCCTGCTGCGCGGGGACAAGGCACGAAATTCCACGGAGATGAAAATCCTTTACCGCCTTGCTCAGCTGGGTGTCATTTGGAAGATAAAATCGCGTTGAAATGCGCGGCTCTATTCGGCCTCCGAAATTCAAACCAAGAAGCGGCCCCCGTGAGGGGGGCCCGTAGTCGGTTTATTGAGAGGACCCACCCGGTAAGAAAACCGAATTATAAGAAAGAAAGATT
>JAJBVJ010000034.1:0-1393 GCA_020859875.1 Rikenellaceae bacterium | reverse complement strand
TTTATACTACACATCATTTTCATCAAAAATTCGTTTTTAATTGCGCGTATAAATCCGCCCTAATAAAAAAAAACCACCACCCGCCCCCTGTGTGGGGGCCGCTTCTTGGTTTTATGGATGGATCCCACCCGTTAAGAATCCGGAATATTATGAATGAAGGATTTTTTTGACCTTGTCTGCGGCATACTTATACATCTGCCTCTCCGTAAAAGGGTATTTCGAGTTCCTGTTTTTAAGAAGGGTGACGGGGCCGAGCCACAATACGAGCATGGTGAGCCAGGCGCCGATAAAGCCGATGATATAGTCGCCGGTCGAAGCCAGGTGGTTGGTCGCCACGTACCATATATAATATATCCCGATCGGCCAGTGTAACAAAACGACCGATGCCAGGCCGGGATTATACCATGTTTTTAGTTTTTTATTGTTCCAGATGCCGTGATTGAGTATTTGCACCATTCCCTGTCCGACCTGGATCAGTCCGTACCAGATAGCTCCCGGGAAAATAATGGCGAGGATATAGAAAGGGTAGGTCATAAAAACATTATTTATCATCGCCGTATTCTCATTGAGCGGATAGCGGTTCACATCCTTTTTCTGACCGGAAAATGCGACGTTGAAAATAGACGGGAAACCACCGGGAATACCGTATTCCTCGAATTGGTGAACAAGCATGGCCATAAAACTAAAGGTGAGGATTACCTGGATATGGCTCATTATGTGGACTCCCCAAAATCCCATAAAATAGGAGAGGGCCACGAATAAAATCCCACCGATATAATACCAATTGTAACGATAAAAATTCATAAGGTACGGTTTTGAATAGATTTATTTCAATAAAAATATTAAAGTCCGGTTATGCAAAATACGATAGGACAAGAAGATACCGCAAAAATAATACCACCGACAATGTTGAGTAAGTACCGCAAGATAGGTAGGGAGGCCGCCTGAAAAGAAAAATCGACCCGATCGGGGTCGATTCAAATCTCATTTAGTCGTTCATGATTTTTCTTTCCTATATAAAACGGCGGCTAATACTCATCCTCATTGAAAAAGAAGTCGTCTTTGCTCGGGTAATCCGGCCATATATCTTCGATGCTTTCATATATCTCGCCTTCGTCTTCGATCTCGTTGAGGTTTTCGATAACTTCGAGAGGGGCACCCGAGCGGATGGCGTAGTCTATAAGCTCTTCCTTCGAAGCGGGCCAGGGGGCGTCCTCTAATTTCGATGCCAACTCTAAAGTCCAGTACATAATATTAATTTTTAAAGATTATCGGTAGTATACGGCTATGTAAAAGGAGCACAAAAGTATTAATTTTTCCTAAATCGGGAAATATATTGCCGATTATTTTAAGGTTATTATTTTCATGTCACCCAACTAACCATGCTGTAACG
>JAJBVJ010000023.1 GCA_020859875.1 Rikenellaceae bacterium | reverse complement strand
AAATGGTTGCAAGATAGGGGTTGGGGTTGATTGGGGGTTTATACGGATTTGGATTTCCCTCCCGGGGAGGGCCTGTAACGGATCACCAAATCGAAGTTCGAAGCCCTCGACGTTTAAAACAATAAAAGCGCCTCCGTTCCGGGAGACGCTTTTAAAGTGTGATACCGGAATTTAGAAACTCCGACCGATGGCGATAAAGTCCCCGGCCTTGAGCGAAGCGCCGCCGATAAGCCCGCCGTCCACATCCTCTTTCGAGAAGAGTTCCGCGGCATTGGAGGGGTTGCAGCTTCCGCCGTAAAGGATGGGCGTGCTGTCCGCCGCATCGCCGAATTTGTCTTTCAGTACCGTCCGGATATATGCATGTATCTCCTGAGCCTGATCGGAGGTCGCGGTTTTGCCCGTACCGATAGCCCATACGGGTTCGTAAGCGATTATCAGTTTGGCGAATTTTTCCGCGTCGAGGTTGAATACCACCTCTTCGATCTGGGCTTTTACCACCTCGAAATGTTTTCCTGCCTCACGCTCCTCGAGTTTCTCCCCGATACAGTAAATGGGAACGAGGTTGTTGGCATAGGCCTGCTCCATCTTTTTGTTCAGGGTCTGGCTCGTTTCGCCGTAATATTCACGCCTTTCCGAGTGGCCAAGGATCACATATTCCACCCCCAGCGACGCGATCATGGCCGCCGAAACTTCGCCGGTATAAGCACCCTTGGCTTCGGCCGCACAGTTTTGAGCCGATACGGCTACCCCCGTTCCGCGCGTTACCTTCATTACTTCCGAAAGATGTGTGAAGGGGGGAGCGACGATGAAATCGACGGGTTTGTCTACGTTGCGCCCTCCGGCAACTACTTCCTTTGCGAGTTCTACTCCTTCTACGGGGGTGGTATTCATTTTCCAGTTCCCCGCAACGATCTTTTTTCTCATGTCCGTTAAGTTTTATGTTTATTTATATCCGTTTATTCCGATGGTCGGGCATATCCTGCTGGTTTCCCGGGTCTTCTGCATATTCCGGGCCGGCAACTTTCCGGCTCAGGAGCCGGTCCATTGTTTGACCTCTTCCGGGGTCGGGTTTCGAAGTCCGAGCTTGTTTTTTTTGTTGTAGCCGCAAAGGTCGTTGAAAAGTTTTCCGGGCGAGAGGTTCCGAACGGCCTCCACGGTAACGTGGCCCATTTTTCTGAGCACGGGGATCCACTCCGAGGGTATACCCGCCTGGATGTATTTCTCCTCCGAGTCCTGTACCGCATTCTTTTCCGGCCGCATTTGCGGGAAGAAAAGTACGTCTTGTATGGATTGCTGGCCGGTCATAAGCATGGTTAGACGGTCGATCCCAATTCCCATTCCCGAAGTTGTGGGCATGCCGTATTCCAGGGCCCTGACAAAGTCCATATCTATGAACATGGCCTCGTCGTCCCCCTTCTCGCCGAGGCGGAGCTGCTCCTGGAAACGCTCCAGCTGGTCGATGGGGTCGTTCAGCTCGGAGTAGGCGTTGCAAAGCTCCTTGCCGTTTACAAAAAGTTCGAACCGTTCGGTCAGGTTCCCGTCGCCGCGGTGCCTTTTGCACAGCGGCGACATATCGAGCGGATAGTCGATAAGAAAAGTGGGCTGGACGAAACCCTCCTCCACATAATCGCCGAGGATGGCGTCGATAAGTTTGCCTTTGCCCATCGTTTGGTCATATTCGACCCTCAGTTTGTCGCATGCGGCGCGAAGCTGCTCCTGGGTCATTCCCGTTATGTCGTATCCCGTTTTTTCCTTTATGGCGTCGGTGATCGAGATGCGCCGGTAGGGACGGGCGAAGTCGATCTCCCTGTCGCCGACGGCAACTTTGGTAGTGCCGTTTACCGCGAGTGCCACCCTTTCGAGCATCTCCTCCACAAAGTCCATCATCCAATTGTAGTCCTTGTAGGCCACATATATCTCCATCACGGTAAACTCCGGGTTGTGCGTGCGGTCCATCCCCTCGTTGCGGAAATCCTTTGCAAATTCGTACACCCCGTCGAACCCCCCGACAATGAGTTTTTTCAGGTAGAGCTCGTTGGCTATGCGCAAATAAAGCGGCATATCGAGTGTATTATGGTGGGTAATGAACGGACGCGCCGCGGCGCCGCCGGGTATGGGCTGGAGGATCGGTGTTTCGACTTCGAGGTAACCCTTCGAGTCGAAAAACTGCCTCATCGTGGAAACGATCCTGGCCCTTTTGACAAAGACTTCCCTGACGTGTGGATTCACCACCAGGTCTACATAGCGCTGGCGATAGCGCTGTTCGGGGTCGGTAAAGGCGTCGTAGACCTTTCCGTCCTTTTCCTTTACGATGGGAAGAGGTCTTATCGACTTACCGAGCAGGGTGAGCCGCCGGGCATGTACGGAGAGTTCGCCCGTATTCGTTATAAAGGCGAAACCCTCGACCCCGATTATATCCCCTATATCGAGGAGTTTTTTAAATACGGTGTTGTACAGGGTCTTGTCTTCACCCGGGCATATATCGTCCCGTTTGACATATACCTGTATTCGGCCCGTATGGTCATGGAGTTCGAAAAAAGAGGCGCTTCCCATAATGCGCCGGGACATCATACGGCCTGCGATCGCCACATCGGAAAAATTTCCCTCTTCGGGATCGTATCCTTCTGCGATCCCGGCCGCCGTGGCATTCACCGGGAACATAGCCGCAGGGTAGGGATCGATACCCAGCTCGCGCAGTTTTTCGAGCGACTGGCGGCGCAAAACTTCCTGTTCGCTCAATTCGTGCATACTCATCTGACTTGTCTTTTCTGGTCTTAACCTACAAATATAGTCATTTCACCTCTATTAATACTTCCCGGTACCGTGTCTTGTCCGAATTATAAAGGGGTCGGCTAATGAACCGAAGCCGATAATGATTAATTTGACTGAAATTTGTTATGTTTACAGTGTGTTATTATTTAGATTTGTAATGTATCCGGGGAATCCGGGTTGAAACATCACCGCTAACATAATTGTCGATATGGACATAACCAAAAGAAAACTCTCGGGCAGTGTGCGCCGGGAGCACGATCTGCTCGGAGAAATGGATGTACCGCAGGAATATTATTTCGGCATTCAGACTATGCGGGCCATGGAGAATTTCCATATAAGCCGCGTAAGGTTGTATTTTTTCCCCGAACTTGTCAGGGCTCTTGCCGAGGTCAAAGAGGCGGCCGCAATGGCCAACCGCGACCTGGGACAGATCGACAGGGAAGTTGCCGAGGCCATAATCGAGGCTTGCCGCGAGATTGCCCGGGGTGCGCTGAACGACCATTTCGTGGTCGATATGGTGCAGGGTGGTGCCGGCACCTCTACCAATATGAATGCCAACGAGGTGATAGCCAACCGCGCCCTTGAAATACTCGGCCACCCGAAAGGCGATTACAAGGTTTGCCATCCCAATAATCATGTAAACCTTTCGCAGTCCACCAACGATGCCTACCCGACGGCAGTGAAGATCGCCCTGATCCGCTCGATCGAAAAACTGGTCGTTTCGCTCAAATGGCTTCTGGATGCCTTCGCGGCAAAGGGAGAGGAGTTCGCGGGAGTGCTCAAGATGGGCCGGACACAGCTTCAGGATGCCGTCCCTATGACCCTCGGACAGGAATTCGAGGCCTATGCCGCCACTCTGCGCGAAGAGGTCGACCGCCTGGAACAGAATATGAAACTATTTCTGGAGGTGAATATGGGTGCCACAGCCATCGGAACCGGTATAAATTCCGATCCCGACTACTCCGGAATCTGCATCCGCCATCTTCGTGAAATTACGGGAATTCCGGTGGTCGCCGCGACCAATATGATCGAAGCCACCAGCGACACGGGTGCATTCATCATGAACTCTTCGGCGCAAAAGCGGCTGGCGTTCAAACTTTCAAAAATTTGCAACGACCTGCTCCTTCTCTCTTCCGGGCCTCGGGCCGGATTGAACTAGATAAATATT
>JAJBVJ010000267.1 GCA_020859875.1 Rikenellaceae bacterium | reverse complement strand
GTAGAGTCTGAATATAATGATCCCCAAACCTATCAATCCGGCACACAAAAGGAAAAGCCGGAGGAAACCGAACTTCTGAATTAGAAATCCCGCCACTGCTATCCCGATACCTATACCCAGATCCCAGAATGTAAAATAGGTCGCATTGGCTACCCCCCGGTGGTCGTCCGTGGCGAGATTTATAAACATTTCCTGAAAAGCCGGCATAATAAATCCGTAACCGATCCCGGCTAAAACAGCGATCGTAAGGAAGATAAACTTATTCATATCGATGGCGAACAGAACAAAGGTCGCCAGAAGCAATATGCTTCCAATGTATATAACCGGGACGACATGGCCCTTATTCAGGGCTTTGCCCGATACGAAACGGGCCGCCAGTATGCCGGCCGCAAAGATCAAAAAGAATATTCCCCCGACACTCTTAACGGCCGCGGTCTGTTCACTGTAAACTCCGATATAATTGGAAAGGGCTCCGTAAGCAAAGCCGAGGAACAGAAACGGTATGGCGCAAAGAAGTGCATTGGTCAAAATAAAATCGTTCACGGTCTTTTTTTTCTTCCCGGCCGTTTCGGTTCCGGGCTTTTGAACGGGCTTGATCAGCATTATTGTAATAAGTCCGGCCAGGGCGGCTGCGAAAGCGCAAAGGAAGATAACCTTAAAAGAGACTTTCCCGTAGAGTCCCAGGCCGACGAAGGGCCCCAGGGCCATGGCGACGCTCGTGGCCATACCGAAAAAACCGATCCCCTCACCCTGCCGCGTCCGCGGCATGATATCCACCGCAATGGTATTGCCGCTGACGCTGCTCATCCCGAAAGCAAAGCCGTGGATGATGCGCATCATTATGAATATGGTTAGCGTCACTGCGACGGCATAACCGGCAAAGACGGCCGCGAAGATGGCATAACATATCAGGTACAACGGTTTGCGGGCGAATTTATCGACCATAAAACCCGAGAATGGACGGATCGCAAGTGCGGAAATCGTATAAAGCGCTATCACTACCCCGGCTACCGACTGGCTGGTACCGAGGTCTTCGGTAAGATAGAATGGGAGTATGGGAAGCAGCATATAGAACGATCCGAACAACATGAGGTTCGATATGAATACAAGGATAAAATCCCTTGTCCACAACCGCGGTTTTATCTCTTTATCAGCCATCGTTATATCTTCTTGTCCAACAATTTCTTTAACATCTCCCGTAAGGCCTGCTGGTCGACATCGGCGAAAAATTCGTCATTTAGCTTATGGGCCTCGATACGTGCTTCGGCGGCCAACTTCTCCCCGTGCGGAGTAAGGCCGAGAAGCCATGACCGGGAATCGGCGGGATTTGGCCGCCGCACGACAAGTTTCCTCTCGATTAACTTTTTCAGCAGACTGGAAACCATTGCCTTATCGAGCCGGCGTTCGGCTACCAGCAGCTGCTGGCTGACCTCTTCATACTGGGTACTCAATTCGTAAATACCGGCAAGTACTACAAACTGCATATAAGTCAGACCCATCGGAGTCAGCATCGAATTATTTATTCGCTGTTTGTACAGCGAAGTCTGCACCAGAAGAAATCCGAGCTGGTCGTCCGGCCTTATTATTCGTTTAACAGCCATGTTAGTTTGTATGCAAACAACATGCAAAAAAAGCGACGGGCCAGGGCCCGTCGCCGTAAAATAACGATACCGGCTTTTTTGATTACAACAACCGGGAAAATGATTCTTAATCTTAGTTTGTGGGCGATTTAATGCCGAAGCGCCTGCCTTATGACCGAGATTACCCGTGCAATGTCCTCGTCGGTAAGGGAACTGCCCGACGGCAGGCAGAGTCCGTCGCGGAAAAGCCGCTCGCTTGTACCGTCGCCGTAGAAAGGGGCCGAAGAGAAAACCGGCTGTATATGCATCGGTTTCCATAAGGGCCGCGTTTCGATATTGGCCCGATCGCATGCCAGACGGATATCCTCGCGGGTTACTCCGCCGGTATCTTCGGGGTCGACGATAAGGGTGGAAAGCCAATAATTGGAATGGTAATCCCCGTTGGGTTCCGTCTGGAAGGATATGCCTTTTATTTCTTCGAAGGCTTTGCGGTACAGCGAATTTATCTCCCGCCTCCGCAGTATACGTAGTGGCAGAATTTCCATCTGGCCCCGTCCGATCCCGGCCGACACATTGCTCAACCGGTAATTGTAACCGATCCGGGAATGCTGGTAATGGGGAGCCTCATCACGGGCCTGAGTGGCAAGAAATACCGTTTCTGCAGCCGCTTCCTCCGTAGGACAAACCAGAGCCCCTCCTCCCGAGGTGGTTATGATCTTATTTCCGTTGAAACTCAACACCCCGAAACGGCCGAAAGTTCCGCATTTTCTTCCCTTGTAAGAGGAACCGAGCGCTTCGGCCGCATCCTCTACGACCGGGATTCCATATCTTTCTGCAACGGTCATTATCCCGTCCATCGAGGCCGGCATCCCGTAAAGGTGCACCGGAATAATGGCTTTAGGGAACCGACCCGTTTTTTCTTTCCTGTCCACGATTGCGGTTTCCAGCAACCGGGGTGACATATTCCAGGTGTGAACTTCACTGTCAACGAATACGGGCTTTGCCCCGAGATATGCGATAGGGTTGGCCGATGCGGCAAAAGTGAAGGATTGGCAGATCACCTCGTCCCCGTATCCGACCCCGAGCTGAATGAGCGCAAGGTGAATCGCCGCCGTCCCGGAGCTCAGGGCCACGACCGGTTTTTCGCCACCGAGATAAGTTCGGAGCTGCCCTTCGAAGGCATTTACATTGGGCCCCAAAGGAACCACCCAGTTGGTTTCGAAAGCCTCCTGTATGTATTTTTGTTCGCTTCCGCCCATATGGGCGAGCGAGAGCCATATTTTCTCTGTCATAATTTAAGCCCTGTATAGTGGGAAAAAAGATGCTTCAATATCGAAATCGGGATTATATTTCACCCTATCGGCTATCAATTTATTGTAATTGTCCATATCGAAGATCATTTTACCTATCGAGAAACGGTTGGATGAATTCCGGTTGAACGAGCGTTTAAAATCGAGTAGTCGGTCATCTTTACTACCCAAACCGCCACCGAGATGGAATCTGGTAAAGCCGTTTCGACTTCCCCATTTTGCAGCTTCATAAAGTAACAGGTTGGTCGGAGCCAAAGAACGGTACTCGGCCAGGGAACCGGACAAATGGTAATGGATAAACTTATTGGCGTAAAGGATTAAAGATGCCGATATGATTTTATCTTCGTGACAAGCGTAAAATATCCGGTAATTATCTTTCAGACGGGTATCTATTGCCTCGAAGAATTCCCGACTGAAGTAATAATATGTAGAGGCATTATCCCGATCCATTGTGGCGTAGTAAATGGGAATGAACTTATCGAACAGTTCCTTTCCCTTGCCGGACGAGACGGTTACATCATTTTTTATGGCCTTGCGAATTTTGTTTCGGTTCTGGCTGGTGAAATTTGCAAAAATAATCTCTTCGCTTTCGAGACTTATATCGATCGTTTCTCCAAGGTCGGTAACGGGCAAAGAGGAACGCACCGCATTTGCATTTTCCAATATGGGATGGTATCGGAAAAATCCAGATACAATATTATTTTCCACCATTTTACAATGAAAAATATTTGTAAATATACGAATATTGTCATCGGTAATATCTCCTTCCCATATAAATCCTCCGTAACCGTAGGGAGTTGTTACATCGAACAAACCCGTATCCTGTATCGCGCGCTTTAAAACGGCACAAATTCCCCGCAGGCCGTTATTCTCATAGTATAACAGCTGCGGTATTCCATCCCCGTGGATACAAAACGGCAAAAGATATCCCTTCAGATAATACACATCGTAATTTTTAAATGAGGTGACGATATTATCCCAACGATTGTCTTCGGTTTCAATAATTTCTAACATATCAAAATCATATCGGTTGAGTCCCTGATTTAAATACCCCTGTCGTAATCCTCTCTTAAAA
>JAJBVJ010000103.1 GCA_020859875.1 Rikenellaceae bacterium | reverse complement strand
TGACGACAACAACTAATAACCCAAGAATAGAACGAAAATGAAAAAATTATATAAAGCCATATTAATTACGGCCATATGCACCATGGGCGCTACGGGTGCGGATGCCCAGTTTCTCCGCTCGGCCTATTTTCTCGACAAATCGGTGGAGCGCCATAATCTCAATCCGGCCCTGGTGCCCGACCGGGGTTTTGTTACCATCCCGTTTGTCGGTTCCGTAAATGCTTCTTATACATCCAACCAACTCGCCCTGAGCGATATATTTTACCAGAGAGACGGTAAACTCGTAACTTTTCTCGACAACCGGGTATCCGCAGATGAGTTCCTTCGAGGGCTTAAATCCAACAACCAGATAAATGCCGACGTAAGGTACGACCTCGTACAGGCGGGATGGTGGAGAGGCGAGGCTTTCTGGTCGGTGGGCATGAGTGTAAAGGTAAATACGAGTATCGGCATCCCGCGGTCGCTGCTGGAATTTCTAAAAGATGGTAACGGGCCCGACGGCAGGACTTACAATATTTCCGGCCTTCGGGCAAAAACAGATGCCTATGCGGAATTTTCGGTGGGCTATGCCCGGGACATCGACCGACGGTGGTCGGTGGGCGGCAGGTTCAAACTGCTCCCCGGGGCGGGCAACGCAGATATGCGTTTCGACCGTCTTTACGCAACCCTCGAAGAAGATATATGGCATATAGACTCCCACGGAGAGCTTCATACCTCGATGAAAGGACTCGAATATAAACAAAAGGACGATGACCACGGACGGCCCTATGTTAACGGCTTCGATTTCGGTTCTTTCGGGATCGGTGGTTTCGGTGCGGCCGTAGACCTGGGGGCGCAATTCAAAGTGAACGATAACATCCGTCTTTCGGCCGCTCTTCTCGATTTGGGTTTTATCCGCTGGTCGCGCAATGCCACCCGGTACGCTAAAGCGGACGGCGAATTCGATTACGATGGCTTCGAGCTTCCGGTAGGCGATAAGGATTTGCCTACGGTTTCCGATCAGTTCGATGCAATGAAGGAAGACCTGGAAAACCTTTTCCGGTTCAGGGAAGAAGACCACGGCAGGGCGCGTACATCGATGCTTGTCGCAACCCTCGTTATGGGGGCCGAATATGGGATTATGGAGAGCAAAATCACCTTCGGGCTGTTGTCCACAACCCGTTTCTACCGTCCCAAAGCCTATACCGAACTTACGGCCTCGGTCAACTTTAAACCCGTATGGTGGTTCGGCGGAACGCTCAGCTATTCGGCCGTGCACAGCAATTTCCAGACCTACGGACTGGCCCTGAACTTCACACCCAACGGCTTTAACTTCTTCGTGGGAAGCGACTATATGATAACCAGGGTCAACAGTCAGTATATTCCCGTAAATGCCCGGGGTGAGAATTTATACCTGGGCATGAGTGTTCCGCTGGCATACCGCAGGGTGCCGTACCGTAAACCGCGAAAGTTTTATTAGAGAGATTTACGTGTTGTACAGGTAGCGTTTGATACTCTTCTTAGGAGTCTTCTCGAATTCTTTGGGATAGAGTACTATCTCGGATACCTGCTCGTATGCGGCCAGCTGTGAGTTGAGTTCCTTTTTATTCTCTTCCATCAGCTCGCGCAGTTTTCCGTTGCTTATACCCTCGGCATCGCACTGCTCGTAGTCGGGCACTACCAGGGCCACGAGTTTTCCGTTGCGCTGCACTACGAGCGATTCGTTGACGCAGGCAAAGTTGTTCAATTTGGCTTCCACCTCTTCGGGGTAAATATTCTGGCCGCTGGCACCGAGCAGCATCGTCTTACTGCGTCCGCGAATATAGATCGTCCCGTCGGGATCGACGGTGCCGATGTCGCCCGTATGGAGCCAGCCGTCGGGGTCGAGCACCTCCGCCGTCGCCTTATCGTTCTTATAATAGCCCTTCATTACATTCTCGCCCCTTACGAGTATCTCCCCGGGAGTGCGGCAGGGATCCTCGGAATCTATCCTGACCTCCATATAAGGTTTTAGTACCATCCCGCAAGAGGTCGGCTTGAAGTCGGGCAGCGGTGTAAAACTAATCAGGGGGGCGCATTCGGTCATGCCGTAACCCACCGAGAAGGGAAACTTTATTTTGACCAGGAACTCTTCGACTTCGCGGTTTAGCGGCGCGCCGCCTACGATAAATTGCGTGACCTGCCCTCCGAAGGTCTCGAGAAGACGCTGGCGTATTTTGGCATATATCTTTGAGTCTATGAGCGGAAGGCGCAGCGCGATCCGCATGAATCCGGTGCCCAGTTTCGGGAAAATCTGCTTGCGGCATATCTTTTCCAGTATTAGCGGCACACAGCAGACCACCTGGGGTTTGACCTCCTCCATGGCACCAATCAATATCTTCGGCGAGGGAGTCTTCCCCAAAAGGGTCAGATGTGCACCCACGGCGAGCGACAACAACATGTCGACCGTACAGCCGTAGGCATGGGCCAACGGGAGGAAAGAAAGCACGCGGCTGTACCTCAGACGGATATTATGGTCGATACAGAACTGGACGTTCCCCGTCAGGTTGTTGCATGTGAGCATCACCCCCTTGCTGAACCCGGTGGTGCCGGATGTATAGTTCAACAGTACAACGGCATCGTTTGGAACCCGGTCGTATTTTATATCGTCCGGGGTGAAGCCGTGCGGATACCGTTTGCGGAAATGCTTCAAAATGTCGCGCTGGAATTTACCCACGTGTGTCCCCCGCCGTTCGAAAAGGCACCGGAAGTCGGTAAGGGGAAATGCGGCCCTTACATTCTCTATCTGCGACTCCTCGATCGAATCCCAAAACGTATCGCCGCAAAAGAGCAGCTGGGATTCGGAATGGTTTATTATGTGGTGGACATCGTTCGGGGTGAAATCCTGCAAGATCGGAACTATTACCGCTCCATAGGTAATGGTTGCTATATAGCTTATACACCAGCGGGGATTATTGCGTCCTATAAGGGCTATCTTGTCCCCTTTTTTTATGCGGCACTCTTCGAAAAGCAGGTGTATCTTCGCTATCTCGACCGCCATCTCGAAGTACGAAAAAGTCTCCTTTTTGAAAAAGTCCGTCAGTGCGGGTATCTCCCTGTTTCGGCGGAAACTGGTTTCGTACATCTTTATCAGATTCTGATCCAGCATAGTTTATGTATGTTGAAATAGGTTAAGGCAGGATTATTTCCGGGCCAGGCGGATCTTGGATTCGGTGCCGCTGATCAAGCGTCCGATATTTTTCCGGTGCGTCCATATAAGCAGGAGTGCAACCGCGCACCCGAAGATGAGCAGGGGCCTGTAATGCACCCCGAAAACAAATCGCATATAGACCGGGGACATTATTCCCGCGGTCATGGAACTTACCGAGACATAATGCGTTATGGCAAAGATAACTGCAAACGTAAGAATACATAGCAATACCGCGGGGGGATGGATCGCAAGTACCGACCCGGCCAGGGTTGCCACTCCTTTTCCGCCACGGAAGTCTGCGAAGACCGGAAAGATATGTCCCAGGACAACACCGATCACAAGGGATAATTTTATATAGAACATCCATCCGGTAGCGGCGTCCGGCGAGAGCCGGAAGAGTTGAACGGCGAGAAAACCCTTGGCCACATCCATCGCAAATACGGGTATGGCGGCTTTGGCACCGAGCACCCGGAGCGTATTTGTGGCTCCGGCATTCCTGCTTCCGTGCTCGCGCACGTCCACTCCGTAGAAGCGTTTACCGATCCATACGGCGCTGGGTATGGAACCCAGCAGGTATGCACAGACGAATAACAGTATATCGATTAACATAGTGGTTCTTTTATTCAGGGCCCCACGGGAGCCGTCCGGTATATAATTAGTCCGGGATCCGCATTGGTAATACAAATATAACAAAACTGCCGGATTCCCGAAATAAACGTAAAACGGACTGTTTTTGATATGCGGGGTCGGCGAAACGATCAAAAAAATGTGAAAAAACAGATAATCATATTTATATTT
>JAJBVJ010000291.1 GCA_020859875.1 Rikenellaceae bacterium | reverse complement strand
GATAGAGCGCACGCCCAACCCCGATGTCAAGGCGGTGGAATATTTCATCAAGGAGAAGATGGACGCGCTGGGCCTGGGGGGCCACAAGGAGTTCGTACACTTCGGCCTCACCTCGCAGGACATCAACAACACCGCCACCCCCTACTCTCTCCGGGATGCCGCCAACGAGGTCTATTATCCGTTGCTGGAAGAACTCCTGGCCCGGCTGGAGGGCATGGCCGAAGAGTGGAAAGATATATCGCTGCTGGCCCGCACCCACGGCCAGCCCGCTTCTCCCACGAAGTTGGGCAAGGAGATGAGGGTCTACATCGAAAGGATCACAAAACAGGCCGATATGCTGCGGGCGATCCCTGCGCCGGCGAAATTCGGGGGCGCTACCGGCAATTTCAACGCCCACATGGCGGCATATCCCGGGATCGACTGGGTGGCATTCGCCAACCGTTTCGTAAATGAGATACTGCGGCTCGACCGCTCGCAGACCACTACCCAGATCGAGCATTACGACAACATAGCCGCCATCTTCGACGCCTTCAAACGCATCAATACGATCCTTATCGACCTCTGCCGCGACGTATGGACGTATGTTTCGATGGAATATTTCAAGCAGAAGATAAAAGCGGGTGAGGTGGGGTCGTCTGCGATGCCCCATAAGGTCAATCCCATAGATTTCGAGAATGCCGAGGGCAATCTGGGGATTGCAAATGCAATATTCGAGCACCTTGCGGCAAAACTTCCCGTCTCGCGCCTGCAGCGCGATTTGACCGATTCCACCGTACTGCGCAATACAGGTGTGCCGATCGCACATACCGTCATCGCCTTCAAATCCATACTGAGGGGCCTCGACAAGCTGATAATAAATCCTGACGCGATAGACCGCGACCTCGAACAGAACTGGGCGGTGGTGACCGAGGGAATACAGACCATCCTCCGCCGCGAGAATTATCCCTCACCCTACGAAGCCCTGAAGGCCCTAACGCGCACAAACAAGGCGATCACCCGGGAAGACATTGCTGAGTTTATCGACTCGCTCGAGGTGACAGAGGAGGTGAAGCAGGAGCTATTACGGCTGACTCCGAAGACATATACGGGTATATATTAATGTAACCTTAAACCGTGGGGATAAACAAACGCCTATGATCCTGCTCCTTTTGATAATTTCTGCATCTGTTGTCGGGATCGCATCGATCCTTAAAAAAAGAAAACGGAAAAACCGGGATTGCGCCGGGGATTTCATCGAAATTCCCCCGGCGGCCGTCCTGACGGTCGACCTCGAGGATTGCATCGTCTCCTCCTTGAAGCAATACCATGAGCCGCCCGAAAATTACAACGACCGATTCGAATCGCTCCGCAGTAATTTCGACCCCGCCTCCAAAAAGATCGAACAGGATGTAACCGTACTCAAGTACCAGACGGAGTATAAAGGCGAGAAAAAACCTTCAGAAGCCATCCCGTATCGCTCGACCGGGCCACTGTAATGATGAAGATGATCCTGCAGAAGACCACAACCATCGAGATTTTCGAGGACGACCAAGGGCGAATCGAAGATTACCGTTTCGATACGCGGTTCCTGTACAAAAGGAATTGAGCGGCACATATTACAAAGAGCGGCGGGCCTTTCCATGGCCACCGGCAAATTCCGTAAACGCTACGCAATAACACCGGGCGGTGAACGCTGAGGCGAAGAAGTGAACCGGCGAAAATGACTTCCCCGAAATATTAGAAAACACCCTTGGCCAATCGAAGACCGTTTCGATACGCGGTGCAGAGAGACAATACCGGAAGAGCAGGCCGCCTGCCCGCTCTTCCGGTATCTTTTGTTACAGGATGGCTACATTAGCCTTATCTGTTGACCCTGCCGCAGGGGAGCATCCACCGGGCGGCGGTTGATCTTCGAGAGGTTTTTCAGGCGCACACCGTACATCTGCGAAATGGAGTGCATCGTCTCGCCCTCTTTCACCGTATGGATCAGCTTGCCGTTGGTAGCCTTTTTACCCTTCTGGCGGATATATACCTGCTCGCCAGGCTTGGGCTGGTGAGCGGCGGTGACGTCGTTGAACTTGCGCAGTTTCGCCTCCGATACCCCGGCGGCAGCGGCGATCCGGCCGTAGGTGTCTCCGCCGGCGGCAACCACGAATTCCGAACCGTTGTTATGATAGACCGGATAACCCGAGACCGTCCTTACCGAAATCACGTAGTTGTCCACATCCACCTTTTCGGCCGGGATGAAGAGCGCGTCCCCTGCCGGTGAGACATCCTCCAGGGGCTGCTGAGGTTCGAGATAGGCATAATCGCGGCCGGCGGCCGGTTCGGCCGTATCGAGGGCGTAGAGCTCGTAGTCTTCGATAATCTTTATCAACAGCTCCGCATAGTGGGGATTAGTGGCGTACCCGGCCGCTTTGAGGCCGTGGGCCCACCCCTTGTAGTCGGTTATATCGAGGTCGAAAAGGGCCTGGTAGCGGGCCGATTTGTCGAGGAATTCCGAGTGGTCGAGAAACGAACGCTCCGGCGACTCATATTTTCGGAAACACTCCCCTTTCGCATCGTCGTCATGGGAGATAGTCTCTCCCGTCCAATCGCTCTTGCACTTTATGCCGAAATGGTTGTTCGCCTCCACTGCAAGGCGGCTGTTGCCGCAGTCCGACTCCAGCAGGCCCTGTGCAAGTTTGATGCTCACCGGAATGCCGTAAATATCCTGGTGTTCGATGGCGATATGCTTATACTTCTCGATATACTCGCTGTGCGACATGCGCCCCTGCGCCCAGCCGAAGCCGATCCCGGCCAAAAAAACCGATAAGGAAACTGCAATAAACTTTTTCATACCGTGGGTTTTATAAACGGTGCACGGCAAAGATAAACATTTTCGGCGGAGGCGGGAAAATCCGCAGAAAGAATTTAGCGGCCCCATGCTCCTGTCAGAGCAGTCCGTTATCGTTGAAACTGAAACATTTTCCCGACGTTACGATCACGTGGTCGCGCACAGAAATATCGAAAAGGGCGGCCGAGTCGGCGATCTTTTTGGTCAGTAGCTGGTCATTGGGGCTCGGATCGCAAACACCCGATGGATGGTTATGCACCAGGATTATGGCCGAGGCGAGCAATTCGACGGCCTTTTTGAGAATGATCTTGGGGTCGGCGGTGGTCGATGTCACCCCGCCCTGGCTGATACGGATACGGTCGAGCACCGTATTGGCGCTGCTGAGGAAGACCACCCAGAATTCTTCGTGGGAGAGGATCGATAGCTTCGGCTTGAACATGCGTACTATCTCGTCGCTGCCCGTTATCACGCTTACCGTGGAGGAATCCCTTTCTGCCAGCCGGCGGCCCAGTTCGAACGCTGCGGCTATCAACGATGCCTTTTTGATACCCAGACCCTCGACCATGCGCAGTTTGTCGAGGCTCACACGGGTTACCCGCCCGGCCGTACCGCCCAGAGTTTCCAGCACCCTGCGCGACTGCTCGAGGGCGGTCATCGAGGGGGTACCCACCCGAATTACCAGACTCAGCAGTTCGTCGTCGGCCAGGGCCTCCGCTCCCCTTGTCCGCATCCTTTCCAGCAGCTGCTTTTCGGTCGGTGCGTCTGCGCGGTCTTCCCGTTTACTGTACGGGCTGTAATTGTCCGAGGCGAATAAATGCATGGTTTGTAATGGTTATGTTACGATAAATCGGGCGAAATGTAGTTAAAACTTTTAATATAATAAACAGTCCGTTTTATAACACATACGGCTCGAGTCCACTTTGCCGGATTTTAATGTCCGCTCCGGGCGGAAATTTCAAAATTTTCGGGCTATATTTATCGGGCAATTAACTACCCGATTTTATGGACACGAAGCATTTTATCGCTTTCGATCTGGGCGCCACCAGCGGGAGGGCCATGTTGGGAACGGTCAGCGGCGGAAAGCTGACACTCAAGGAACTTCACCGTTTCCGCAACGCCATGGTACCGCTTCTGGGCCATTATTACTGTAATATC
>JAJBVJ010000218.1 GCA_020859875.1 Rikenellaceae bacterium | reverse complement strand
GCGCATGTGCCAGTGAACGGGCTGGGCGAGAGGGCGGGCAACGCTGCACTTTCGAGCGTGGTGGCCGTACTGCACGACCACCTGAGGGTCGAAACTTCGATCTGCGAATCGAAGATAAACCGCGTAAGCCGGCTGGTGGAAACCTACACGGGGGTGCACATCCCGTCCAACAAACCGGTGGTGGGCGAGAACGTCTTTACACAATGTGCCGGGATCCATGCGGACGGAGACAACAAGAACAATCTCTATTTCAACGAACTGCTCCCCGAAAGATTCGGGCGGGTGAGGGAGTATGCCCTGGGGAAGACCTCCGGGAAAGCAAATATACGCAAGAATCTCGAAGCGCTCGGCATTGCACTCGACGAGGAGTCGATGCGGAAGGTCACCGCGCGGATCATCGAGTTGGGGGATAAAAAGGAGCAGGTCACGGCCGAAGACCTCCCTTATATTATCGCCGACGTGCTTCGCCAGGATCAGCAGGAGAATACGGTTTTTATAGACAATTACAGCCTCTCCCTGTCGCAGGGGCTCAAAGCGATGGCCACGTTGAAAGTGACGATCGCCGGCGAGTCGTTCGAGGCCACCTCTTCGGGTGACGGACAGTACGACGCATTTATGCGCTCGCTCCGGAACATATACAAGAAACAGCTGCTCAGGGAATTCCCGATGCTTACGAATTATACGGTGAGCATACCGCCCGGGGGCCGTACGGACGCCTTCGTGCAGACGATCATTACATGGGAATACAAGGGTTCGACATTTAAAACCCGCGGCCTGGATGCGGATCAGACGGAGGCGGCGATAAAGGCGACCCTTAAAATGCTCAATAAGATAGATATTATCGACAAGCAGGAGTCCCAATGGGGGGATAATAAAAGACAAGGCGGATAATCTCCGGGCGCAGGAAAGTCAAGCCTGTAACTTCCGAATATCCGGGGTTACTGCGCCCCGTTTATTTAGCAGTTTGAGATGGCCGACGGGTAGCTCCCGCAGTGCAAAAGGGCTCGACGAGGCTGGAACCGGTGGCGGGTGCATGTTTCCGTAAAAGAAAAGCGGCGTGGTAAGGGGGCCCGGGGCGGGGGTTGCCGAAGAAAAGGTACCCCGAGCCGTTGGGGGCAGGGATAGAGCGGGCGGCGGCCCGGCAGCGGTTAAGGTACGTTTGCAAAGGATGTACAAATAATAAAAAACACAAGAGAAAAGTAAGATATGGAATTTAAAATTGCACTGCTTTCCGGCGACGGCATCGGCCCGGAGATCGTAGGCGAAGCGGTAAAGGTTCTCGATTCGGTAGGGGCGAAGTTCGGCCACCGGTTCGAATATGAAAAAGCCCTTGTTGGAGCCGCGGCTATCGACGCTACGGGAAATCCCTACCCGGACGAAACCCACGAGGTTTGCCTTCGCAGCGACGCCGTACTGTTCGGGGCGATCGGCGACCCGAAATACGACAACGACCCCTCGGCGAAGGTGAGGCCTGAGCAGGGCCTTTTAAAGATGCGTAAATCGCTCGGACTGTATGCCAATCTGCGTCCGCTGGCGGTATTCGAATCGCTGGCCCACCGGTCGCCCCTGAAGACCGGGATCGTGAAGGGGGCCGATTTCCTGTGCGTGAGGGAGCTTACCGGCGGCATGTACTTCGGTCGGCCGCAGGGACGAAGCGAGGACGGCAACACGGCATACGATACGTGCGTATATACGCGCGAGGAGGTGGAACGCATACTCCGGCTCGCCTTCCGGCAGGCCCGCGGGCGCCGGAATAAACTTACGGTGGTGGATAAGGCGAACGTTATCGCTACCTCGCGCCTGTGGAGGCAGATAGCAAAGGAGATGGCGCCGGATTACCCGGACGTGGAGATGGAATTCATGTTCGTGGACAACGCCGCAATGCAGATTATACAGTGCCCGACCCGGTTCGATGTGATCGTTACCGAAAATCTGTTCGGTGACATTCTCACCGACGAGGCCAGCGTAATCAGCGGATCGCTCGGGATGCTACCCTCGGCGAGCATCGGAGAAACGTCCGCCCTGTTCGAGCCCATCCACGGAAGTTATCCGCAGGCCGCGGGGAAGAATATAGCCAATCCGATGGCCACCATCCTTTCGGCCGCCATGATGCTCGAACACCTGGGACTGAAAGAAGAGGCGTCGTCCGTCCGCGGGGCGGTGAATGCCGCGATCGAAAAAGGGGTGGTAACCGAAGACCTCATCTCGGATGGGGAAAAACCCTATATGACCACCGAGGTGGGAGATTTCATCGCATCCATTATTTAAACCCTTTCGGTTCGGATCGAAGCGGCCGCAAGCGAAGAGCGTGCGCATAGAGATTTTCTGTTAAAAAAGGTTGAAAAAACCGTTCCTACGGTCTCGGGGAGCGGTTTTTTTAATTTTCGGGCCAAAAAATGGAATTAATGTGTTACATTTGGCTGTTTTGTGCGTTACCAATAATATACGCCGGCACACTTAACCCGGATTCAACTTTTGAAATGATAAGAATCACCGCCCTCAACAAGACCTATTATTCGGGTTCGCCCCTGCATGTGCTCAAAGGAGTGGATATGAATGTCGAAAAGGGAGAGTTCATATCCATTATGGGTTCCTCCGGCTCCGGAAAATCGACCCTGCTGAATATACTCGGGATACTGGACAACTACGACTCGGGAGAATACTATCTGGACGGACAGCTTATCCGGAACCTCGGCGAACGCAGGGCCGCCGAGATACGCAACCGCAAGCTGGGTTTCGTTTTCCAGTCATTCAACCTTATCTCGTTTAAAAATGCACTCGAAAATGTGGCGCTTCCCCTATATTACCAGGGCATGGGCAGGCGCAAACGCAACGCGCTTGCCATGGAATACCTCGACAGGATGGGGATAGCCACTCACCATGACCACCTGCCGAACGAACTTTCCGGAGGGCAGAAGCAAAGGGTGGCCATCGCCCGGGCGCTGATAACCAGTCCGCAGGTGATCCTGGCCGACGAGCCGACCGGGGCACTCGACAGCAAGACCTCGGAAGAGGTAATGACGCTGCTTAAAGAGATCAACCGGCGCGACGGGATCATCATGCTGATCGTAACACACGAGCAGGCAGTCGCGGAGGAGACCGACAAGATAATACACATAAAAGACGGGGTCATATACTCCATCGAGGAGAACACCAAAAGGTAATTGTAATAGTGGGCACCGGATGTTAGGATTGGGTTTCGATTCCGTAAGGGAAACAATCGCCACCATGAGGAAAAACAGGATGCGCACCGCGCTGACCGGATTCGCGGTAGCGTGGGGTATCTTCATGCTTATTATCCTTTTGGGGGCGGGCAACGGACTGCGGAACGCGATGGTCATCAATATGTCCTGGTCTGCCGAGAATGCAGTCACGGTGTGGGGCGGATGGACTTCGATGCCCTATAAGGGATTTCCGACCGGCAGGCGGATAATGCTCAAGGAGCCGGAGATCGAAATGCTCAAGAACAATTTCCCCGAGATCGAACACATATCCGGAGCCGTGCAGGGCACCATGAACATATCCTACAACAATAACGATATGTCGGCATGGGTCGGAGGGGTGGATGCCGGGTATGATATCATAAATAATTATACGATCGAGAGAGGAAGGTTCATCAACGAGCTGGATAAAAAATACCGGAGAAAGGTTATAGTGCTTCATCCGATGCACGTGGAGGGATTGTTCGACACGGGGGAAGACCCGATAGGGAAGTATGTGACGATCAATAAGGTAAATTACCGGGTTATCGGGATTTACAACAGTCCCAACCGTTGGGACGACGACCCGGACGCATGGATTCCTTTGGGCTATGCCAAGGATATTTTCAGCAACTGGAGCTGGCGGATAGAGATGACCGTGCGCGGGATGGATTCGCAAGCCAAAATCGACGACTTCAACGACCGGGTACGCAAGGCGATGGGTGGATTCAAGAGCTTCAATCCCGAAGACAGGTCTGCGTTCGGGCTGTGGAACTACGCCACCAATATGCTC
>JAJBVJ010000206.1 GCA_020859875.1 Rikenellaceae bacterium | reverse complement strand
GTCCGGTTAGCGCACCTGCTTTGGGAGCAGGGGGTCCCAGGTTCGAATCCTGGTATCCCGACAAAGGATTATCGGAAAACCGTTCGAAAGAACGGTTTTTTATTTTCGCAGCCACGCCTCGATGCTCGCATCGAAAGGTGGGGCTGCGGAAATAAAAGAGCATTTTCAATGCTTGCCGATAATTCTTTGAATAAGCCCCGCGCAGCGGCTCAGGATCACGAGCGAAAGCGAGTAATCGGTCCGAGAGCCGCAACATGCGGCTAGTCGGATCGAAAGGGGGACGGTCTGTATCCTGCAGCACTATTTTTGCAACTTCTATGTATCGGTCGGCGAGCCGTTCGGTTTTTTAGACGATCGGGTTTGCCGCAAGTTGTCTAAAATGAATATATTTGCAAAAATGCCGTTATCACAGCCAAATATCCCGCCCCACGAGCAGCAAAGATTCGAGGAGTTATACAAAAAATATAAACCCCGATTTATCACCCTTGCACGCAGTTATGTAAGAAATATCATTGTGGCGGAGGATATCGTGATGGACAGTTTCGTAGCCTATTGGGAGCGGCGTGAAACAATAGACCGTGAAACGGTGCTTCCCTATCTCTTCACCGTGATAAAGAATAAATCGCTCAACTGGCTCCGGCGGGAGAACGCCCGTATTCAAAAGAATGCTTCTATCTATTCCGAACGGATCAAGGATATCGAGATAAATATAAATTCCCTGAATAACCTCGACACCGACCTGCTGTTCGCCTCGGAGATACAGGAGATCGTAGACCGTGTCCTGGAACGTATGCCCGAGAAGACCCGGCTGGTGTTTCTCGAAAACCGGGATAATGGCTTGACCTATAAAGAGATTGCAGAAAAACTGGATATATCTTACCGGCAGGTCGACTATGAAATGCAGAAGGCTCTTACGGCATTCAGGGGTGCACTCAAGGATTACCTGCTCGTTCTGTTGATCGTCCTGAACTTTTCCCGGGAATAAATTTTCCTGAAAATCGCCGTCTTTTTTTTGAGAGATGGTCCTGTTCATGTGTAATATATTATATGAACAGAGATCTTATCTTTCGCTATTTCCAGTGCCAAACCAGCGGGGAGGAAGAAAAAGGGCTCCGGCAATGGCTCGATGCCGATCCGCGGAATGTTGCGGAATTCGACTCCCTGAGGTTTTTATTCAATGCGATGAACCTGCACGGGGAACCGGTTCCCGTTTCGGCCAAAAACAGGGGCCTGCGCAAATTCTCCTGGAAGAGGATACGCACGGTCGCCGCCCTCGCGGGCTTCGTTATACTGTCTTCGGCACTTCTCCATTCCTTTATTTTCATGGACAGGGGTATCCCGGCCGAATATTTATCTAAATGTACGGAGATTGAAGTGCCCGCCGGCCAGCGTACCAATTTAACTCTGGCGGACGGTACCAATGTGTGGCTGAATTCGTCGAGCCGGTTGGGATTCCCCAATATTTTCTCTGGAGACCGCAGGGTAAAATTATCGGGCGAAGGCTATTTCGACGTGTCCCGCGACGAAAATAAGCCCTTTATAATAGAGACCTTTGCCTGCGACATCGAAGTCCTCGGAACGAGCTTCAATGTCCTGGCGGACGAAGAGAGCGGGCGGTTCTGCGCCTCGCTTGTCAGCGGCTCCATACGAATATACGATAAAATCAACGAAGGCAATCCTGTCGTTCTCTCACCCAACATGCAGGCTGAACTTATCCGCGGCGGACTTATAATTTCGGAGGTAAAAGACCCGGATGAATTCCTTTGGACGGAAGGGCTGTTAAGCCTGGGCAATATCTCTTTCCGTGATCTGGTCTACAAACTCGAAAGGGCTTTCGGGGTGAGTATCGTCCTGCACGAGGTAGATATTCCCGATATCAGCTACGGCGGTAAGATCCGTATCTCGGACGGGTGGGAACACACACTGGAACTGCTGCGGATCACCTCCGGTGTCGACTATTACAAAGACAGGGATACCAACGAAATACACCTATCAAAAACTACTGCACCTAAATAAGACTGCCTATGGGATAAAGATGAAGAAACTGCCGCACAGAAAAAAATGCGGATGATTGAGCCATCCGCACTGGTTAGGATAATAATCAGTTAAAACGAACTATTGATCCATAAACACAAAATTATGAATAAAAATGGTATTCAGCAATTACTGACTACTTTACTGGCTATTCTATTCACTACCGCCCTATCGAACGATCTATCGGCCCAGGCACCTTCCCTCACCCTGAGCCTCGATAAAGTCCCGATGAGCCAGGCCATGAAGGAGATCGAATCACAAACCAAATTACTCTTTTTCTATACGGACAAAATAGACCTTTCGCGGACAGTATCCGTAAATGTCAACAACGCAACCCTTAGCGAAACTCTTTCACAGATGCTCGCCGGTTCCGACCTGGGTTTCCAAATCAGGGAATCCAATATAGTGCTCTCGGTAAAAACCGCACCGCAGGAGGGCCCGCGTACCGTAACCGGACGGGTGGTCGATTCCGACGGCAACCCTGTTATCGGGGCCAGCGTCATAGTTAAAGGAACCCTTACCGGCACCTCGACGGGGGCTGACGGCAGTTTCACCATTCGGATCCCCGACCGGGATGCCGTACTGGTAGCCAGCTTTATCGGCTATAACACGGAAGAGATACAGATCGGCGAAAGGACTAACGTTACCATAAGGCTCGCCGACCAGTCCTTCGAGATCGACGATGTGGTGGTTACGGCCTTCGGCATGAAACGCGAGGCCCGGTCGCTGACCTACACGGTAAAGGAGATACTTCCCGAGAGTATGAATGCCGTCAAAGACCCCAATATCATGAATAACCTTGCCGGCAAGATCGCCGGGGTGACCATCACCCAGAGCGCAACCGGCGTAGGGGGAACCACCAAAGTGGTCATGCGCGGACTCAAATCCCTCACGGGAAACAACGATCCGCTCTATGTTATCGACGGTATTCCCATGAGTTCCTTCAAAACGACCCAGGGCACCAACTTCTTTGAAAACGAGACGGGGGGGGCGATTTCGAAGCGATCTCGACCATCAACCAGGACGACATCGAAAGCATGTCCATACTGACCGGTGCATCGGCGGCGGCCCTTTACGGCAACCGCGGATCGAACGGGGTTATAGTAATCACGACCAGAAAAGGCACCGACGACAAGACAAGGGTCAGATACAGCAACAACACCACCTTTATGAGCCCCTTCGTAATGCAGGATTTCCAGAACACCTACGGAAGGGCCAGCGAATCCTCATACGAGAGCTGGGGGCACAAAGCGGCTGTCCCGTACTCCTACGACCCGAAGGATTTTTTCCAGACAGGGGTTCTCGAAAACAATTCCCTGTCGGTATCGGCCGGCAACCAGCGAAGCCAGACCTACATTTCTACCGCGGCGACGAATTCGAAGGGGATCATGCCCAACAACAAGTATGAAAAATACAACTTCACTTTCCGCAACAGCACGACCCTGGTAGAGGATAAACTCGAAGCCGACGTTTCATTCAACTACACCCGGCAGATAGACAAAAATATGTACGGACAGGGACAGTCCTACAATCCCCTCGTTCCGCTCTATCTTTTCCCGCCTTCGGACGATATAGGCAAATATATCGTCTACGAGCGCTACAACGAAGAGCGCAACATGAACACCCAGTACTGGCCCTACGGCAATCTGGGTATGGGCCTGCAGAACCCCTACTGGATCGCCTACCGCAATCTTTTCAACACCAAAAGGGATAAATATACCTTCACCGCCGTATTGAATTACAACGTCACGGAATGGTTATCCCTCAAGGGCCGGGTTCGCTACGACAAACTCGAATCTATGTGGACACGCCGCCTTTATGCCTCCACCGACGAAGTTTTCGCGGTAAACGAGAACGGCAACTACATCAAGATGAAAAGTACCGGCGGAAGCCTCTATGCCGACTTTCTGATAGATATAGACAAAAAGATAAACGACGATTTTCGGATCAACTGCCTTTTGGGAGCCAGCCGGGAAGATTACAGCTATAACTTCCTGATGAACCAGGGGCC
>JAJBVJ010000006.1 GCA_020859875.1 Rikenellaceae bacterium | reverse complement strand
CCATAAGGATTGTCCGGGTTAATTAAACAGAGCGAGTATCTGCGCCACAGCCGATGCAAATTTAACCATTAGCATCCAAAACACCTCGATAACGGGGCATTTATATCATATAATAACGTTGTAAACCGGGGATTTGTTTTACTTTGCACCGGGTTCGAGAAAATCGGCGATATGGCTGCATATATAGTCGTCCGACGCCCCGTCGCAGTCTATCACCAGATGGGCCCGACAATACGCCTCTTCGCGGCCGGGAAGGATCTCGCGGATAAACGAGAGTAGCTCTCCGTCGTCCATCCCCTTGATCTTGGGCCTCTTGTCCCGCCCATGTTCGAGCCTCGAGACCAGCTTCCCGGGGCTCATCCGCAAATAGACCGTTTTTCCGGCCGAATTCATCAATTCCATATTGTCGCCGTGGCACGGGGCACCCCCGCCGGTGGAAACGACCGCATCGCCTTCCCGCCGGCATATATCGATGAGGATTTCCCTCTCGAGACTGCGGAAATGCCGCTCTCCGAACCGCTCGAAAACCTGTGAGACCTTCATGCCGCACCGCTCTTCTATCTCCCTGTCCATATCCGTAAACGGCCATCCGACCTTCGAGGCGATCTTTTTCCCGAGGCTCGTTTTGCCGCATCCCATAAATCCGATAAGAAAAACTTTCATATAAGTGGTTGCCGGGATAATTCCATACCTGCGGCTATATTTTACGTTATTCCTTTATTATCCCGGCAACCCCTTAGCGGGATAAATCCCGCTTCAAAGTGCCGACCACCCTTGCAAAATCCTCCCCTCCGGGGAGGACTTGGTCGCAGCCCCACCGGCTGCTCCGGTGTCCATCCTGAATTTTTTTACCCATTACGGGAGCGATCCGATTTTATCTCCCTATTTTTAAAACAACCCTAACTGCGGACTCTCCGGCTGGTCTTCCCCGTCGCCTTTGGGCCTCTCTATTAAAAATTCAATCCCGTCGTCCACAGCTACCTTCCCGGCCGTTGCGGGTGGCTCGGTTCGGCCCGCGGATTTTTCCGTCTGGGGGCCTTGTCGCTCATTCTCGGCCGGACGGTCACCCGTTTCGACTATAGAGGCGGCCTCTCCACTCTCTGGAAAATTCTTTTCACTCCCGTTTTCCATTTCATTCCCATCTTCACCCGGGCCTCCTTCTGCGGGAGCCGGCTTATTGGGATCGTCTTTAAGGCGCGGAGCTATGAATTTCACTTTGGCCACGTCGAGCGTGGTAAGGCGTTTCCCCTTTGCTTTGGCGCTTTTTATCCCGATAAAGGCCTCGGCATCGACCTGTTCGGCGGGCCTGCCGCTATGGCGGCCGCCGAAGGTGATCTCCAGAACAGGTGCAAAATCCTTCGATATTGCCGCCATCCGGTTCTTGGGATTCTCCTCGTCGACAAAGGCGACCTTATTCTCGCTCAGCGGGTCGATAAAGCGCTTGAGGTAGTAATATTTCTGGTCGGCATCGTAATAGGCTACGCTGTATATCCTGTCCGGGTCATACTTTTCGACATGGAGGGTATCGTCCGGGAAATGGTGGGTAAGTTCGAAGCCGGTGGTGTAGTATTTCCCCGATGCCGTAATAACGATAATCTTATCGTTGCCGGAGAACTCCCCGAGCAGCTCCCCGTGGCCGTCGGCATTGAGCCGGCGCACCTGTTCGTCATACCATATATTCTGGCCGCCGAGCGTGGAGGTACCCGCCTCCTTGAGCACGATCTTCTGGATTCCGTAGCGAGAGAACAGATTGCCCTGGCTTTGGCGCCCCTTGATGGCAAGAGTGCTGAAATCGAGGTCGACGATACATTTTTTAAGCCTCGGGCGCGGCCGGAAATATACCTTCAGCACTTCGGCCTCTCCGTTGGGATTAACGCTCATATATAGTATTTCGCTGCGGGGCGTACCTTTCGTAAGGTCATATTCACGGTCGCGGGTAATGGATTTTATAGCGCACCGCTTCATCAGTATGGGCCCGTTGCGGCCGTCACGGTACAGTACGTTATATATAGTCCTCTCGTCGTTTCGCTTGAAAACCCCGATGTAGTGGATATTTTTCGCGAAGAAAGCTTTGTCGCTCACCTTCGTGACGATATATTTCCCCTCTTTGGTGATAACGATGATGTCGTCCATGTCCGAGCAGTCGCACACATATTCGTCCTTCTTCATCGCGTTGCCGATTCCGAAAAAGCCCTCGGTGCGGTCGACATATAACTTGGCATTGGCGACAACGACCTTGGCCGCCTCGATGGAGTCGAATTCACGGATTTCCGTCTTCCGTTCCCTACCCTTGCCATATTTGGATTTAATACGTCGATAGTAATCGACGGTGTAATCGGTGAGGTGGGCGATATGGTGTTTAACTTCGGTCATTTCTTCCTCTATGCCCTTTATCTGCTGGTCGGCTTTGGCCGAGTCGAAGCGGGATATGCGGATGAATTTGAGCTCGGTAAGCTTTACGATATCTTCCTGGGTCACCTCCCGGCGAAGTTTTTTCTTGAACGGCTCCAGCCTTTTGTCCACTGCAAGGTAGGCCTCTTCCCGGGTCTTACAGCCCTCGATAGCTTCGTACATCTTATTTTCGATGAACAGACGTTCGAGGCTGGCCATATGCCACTGCTCGTTGAGTTCGTCCAGGCGAATCTCCAACTCCCTTCCAAGCAGGTATTTCGTATGTTCGGCGCTGCGGCGAAGTATCTCGCTCACCCCCATAAAGTGGGGTTTGTCGTTCTCTATGATGCATGAATTGGGCGATATGGAGACCTCGCAGTCCGTAAAGGCATAGAGTGCGTCTATGGTCTTGTCGGACGACTCGTCGTTACTGACGTGGATCAATATCTCCACCTTATCCGCCGTGTTGTCGTCGACCTTTTTGATCTTTATCTTGCCGCGGTCATTGGCACGGACGATCGACTCCTTGATCGATTCGGTGGTGGTACTGAATGGTATCTCCGTAATTGCAAGGGTCTTGCGGTCTACTTTCGAAATGCGGGCCCGTATCTTAACCGCCCCTCCCCGCAGTCCGTCGTTATATCTCGACACATCGATCATCCCCCCGGTCTGGAAGTCGGGATAAAGAACGAAATCCTTGCCCCGAAGGTAAGCTATACAGGCGTCGATCAGCTCGTTAAAGTTATGGGGCAGTATTTTGGATGCAAGCCCGACGGCGATACCCTCGACTCCCTGGGTCAGCAGCAGCGGAAATTTCACCGGAAGGGTCACCGGCTCCTGATTGCGGCCGTCGTAAGAGAGCATCCACTCGGTGGTCTTTGCATTGAATACCACCTCGAGGGCGAATTTCGAAAGCCGCGCCTCGATATAACGCGGCGCGGCAGCCTCGTCGCCAGTCAAAAGGTTACCCCAGTTCCCCTGTGTATCGACCAGAAGATCTTTCTGGCCCAGCTGTACGAGTGCATCTCCGATGGAGGCATCCCCGTGCGGATGGAACTGCATTGTGTGGCCTATAATATTGGCCACCTTATTGAACCGGCCGTCGTCGAGCCTTTTCATGGCATGGAGAATCCGCCTGTGAACCGGCTTTAGCCCGTCCTCGAGATGTGGCACCGCGCGTTCGAGAATAACATAAGATGCGTAATCGAGAAACCAGTCGCGATACATGCCCGTCAGCTTGTAACGGTCACCGCATTCGCCGCCCGTTACCCTGTCGTATTTGCCCGCCGCTTTCGGGGTGGGATCTTCGGGGCCGCAAATATCACGGTCATCCTCGTCGGTTCCTACCGACACTACCGTGGTTTTTCCGTCGATGGGGCTGGCATCGAGGTGGGATGCATCCCCGGGGGCTTCGCCGCCCGAGTCTCGTCCTGCGGTGCCCTCGTCCGTTTCAATCCACTGCTCCGGCTCACCGGGCGGGGTTACGCCGTTCTCCGGCGCCGCGGCTTTCTTTTTATTATCTTTTTTTTCGCTCATCTTGCTCGCTCTTGCGTTTTCCGTCCCGCTCTATACGGCCTCTTCCAGATAGTCTGCCTCGATCTTGAGGGTGTCGAGAATGACAGTCTGGCGGTCGAAGGTATTTTGTCCCATCTAAAACTCCAGCAGGTCGCCGATCGGGT
>JAJBVJ010000298.1 GCA_020859875.1 Rikenellaceae bacterium | reverse complement strand
CCAGCTGCCCGCGGCTGATGGCGTTGCGCAGGGTAGAGGTTATGTGCCCCTGCCACACGACCGACTCGAAGGTGTCCGGACGGTATTTGCGTGCCGATACGACGAAATTTTCCATAGAGTGTAGCGCATCGGCAAAGATACGGTTTTCCCGCGGGAAAGCCAATCGATAGTGGCTGTAAAAACTGCGGCCCGAACAATGTTTTCCACGCTCTTTTCCGCCCTGCCGGATAACCCTGCCGCACGAGGGTTGTACATTTTTACGACAGAAAATAAAATATATGTGACAAAATGAAAAAAACCGGGTACGGTTTAGTGGTTTGGCCGTCTGAATTGTTATACTTACATAACCTGATATTATCAGACCTCAACTTAAAACTACACTCTTATGCGGAAACTTTCCACTTTTCTATCTTTTACGGTATCGCTATTTGCACTTTCGGGGCTTCTTTTTTTGTCCTGTACGAACGATAAAAATGAAGAACCGACGCCTCCTCCCCCGCCCGAAAGCTCCGATTGCCGGATCACCTCCTTTTCCATAAAGAACAGTGCCAACCCTTCGCTCGGCACAAACCTCTCCTTTACGATCGACCAGGATGCCAAGACCATAGAGGCTCTTACCATCAAATGGATCACGGGCAACGACAGTTTCGAGTTCATTCCGGAATTTACCGCCACCGGACAGCAGGTGCGGATCGGCAGTGTGGTGCAGGAGAGCGGGGTCACCAAAAATAGTTTCATAGTTCCGCTGGAATATACGGTGGTTGCCGAGGACGGGACGACCGAGACCTATACGGTCAGGTTTTTCTCACCCCAGTTCAATTCCACCATCCCCGTTATCCGGATCGAACAGCCCGATTCGCGGATCGGCGACGATTATATAAACACCAAACTCGAGATAATTCCCAACGGCTGGCCGGGCGAGGTGTGGGACTACTCGAAAAAAGATGTGGAAATACGCCTTCGCGGCAACTCGACCCGCCATCTTCCCAAACGTCCCTACCGCCTGAAATTCGGTGATGCGATAAGTCCCCTCGGCCTCGACCACACTAATGAGAAGAGCTGGGTACTGGTGGCCAACGACTGCGACAAGACCCTTATGCGCAACCGCGTCTCGTTCGAATGGGCAAGGGTTCTTCAAAAAAATTCCGCCGGGTTCTACGACAGCGGCGCCATCCTCTTTACCCCGTCGTATATCCATGTCAACATATTTATGGACGACGAATATTGGGGAGTCTACCAGTTCAGTGACCAGATGCAGCGCAAGGACGGCAGGATCGAAGTCGAAAAACTCCGAGCGCGCGACGAGGAGGACCCCGTAGCCATCACGGGCGGCTATGTTCTCGAGGTGGACATCCATGCAAGCAACGATAACGAGCTTCCCAATTTCTGGTTCGAAACCAATAAAACCGGGAAGATCACTATCAAATATCCCGATGACGACGATTATGCGCAGGAACAGCTCGACTGGATCATAGACTTCGTGAAAAACAGAGCGGAAGGTGCGCTTTACGGCGGCAACTTCCTTAATGAATGGCGCCAATATTTCGACGAAGCCACCGCTGCCGACTATGTCATAGTCAATGAGCTCGCCGGGGATCCCGATGCCTATACCAGCATCTATTTATACAAGCGCAGGAGCAATGACAAGCTCTACTTCGGCCCGGTGTGGGATTTCGATTCGGCCTTCGACAACGACAACCGCAAGCAGAATACCCGGAGCAGGCTCATGATCGACGAGTCGTTCCTCCACGGCGGATACGGTCACGACCACTGGGTATGGCAGATGTGGCAGGACGACAACTTTAAACGCACGGTAAAGAATCGGTGGAACGCAAACAAGGCGGAGCTGCTCTCTACTGCCATGAAGGTTATCGAGGAGGATATGGCCCTTATGAGATCGTCCGTAGACGCAAATTTCACCCGGTGGGACATAACGGAGCAGGCCCTCGATACGGCAATGCCCGCCCCGGCAAATTACGATGCGGGTCTGACTGTTCTCATAGATTATATAAACGAGAGATATAAGTACCTCGACGAGGTTTTCAACAGTGTGCAGTAAAGAAAGGGAGGCCCGATCTCGGGCCTCCCTTTTTATTTGTTACCCCGGACAATTAATGAGTATATTTGTACCCGGAATTAAATTCCGCATCCGTGCAAATCTCATTGTAAAATAATTCTCATTCTAAAATTATAATACGGTAATATGACGATCATAGACGGCAAAGAAGTCGCCGCGGCGGCAAGGCGCGAAATATCCGCCGAAGTTCGTAAAATGACCGACAGCGGCGCGCCCGCCCCCCACCTGGTTGCCATCCTGGTCGGAAGCGACGGAGCCAGCCAGACCTACGTCGGACATAAAGAGAAATGTTGCCACGAGGTGGGATTCCGCTCGACGGTAATGAGGCTCCCGCAGGAGACTACCCAGGCCGAGCTGCTCGAAAAGATCGCGGCATTGAACGCCGATGTCAACGTCGACGGTTTCATCGTCCAGCTTCCCCTTCCGCCGCATATATCGGAGCAAAAGATTATCGAAGCGATCGACCAGCGCAAGGATGTCGACGGATTCCACCCTGTCAATACCGGACGGATGATCTCCGGCCTGCCCTCCTACCTGCCCGCAACTCCGGACGGTATACTTTCGCTTCTGAAATATTACCAGATTGATACCGCAGGAAAGCACTGCGTGGTGATCGGCCGAAGCAATATCGTGGGGCGTCCCATCGCAAACCTTCTTTCGCAGAAGGGATGGGACTGTACCGTCACCCTTTGCCATTCCCGCACGGCGAACCTGAAAGAGGTGGTGGCCTCCGGCGATATAGTGATCGCCGCGCTCGGCAGGGCAGAGTTCGTCACGGCAGATATGGTGAAAGAGGGCGCGGTGGTGATAGACGTGGGCATTACGCGGGTTCCGAGCGACAAAACCAAAAGCGGTTGGAAACTGTTGGGCGATGTCAAATTCGACGAGGTGGCCCCCAAATGTAGCTATATAACCCCCGTTCCCGGAGGCGTGGGGCCGATGACCATAATCTCCCTTATGCAAAATACCCTCCGGGCCGCCCGGGGCGAAGTCTACGGCAAACGATAGGTTGAAGCTTAGTCATGTTCGGCCGCTTCCTGGAAGCAGTGGCGGCAGAGGGGCTCGTATGAGTCCTTTTCGCCGGGCATCACCAGCTCATCACCCGAAGTGATTCGATGGGAGTGGTTTGCCGCGACCGCATTCGGTTTAGTCACGTATTCCGCTTTCCCCTCCGGGCCCCCGGGGCGAAGTCTACGGCAAAATATAGGTTGAAGCTCAGTCATGTTCGGCCGCTTCCTGGAAGCAGTGGCGGCAGAGGGGCTCGTATGAGTCCTTTTCGCCGAGCATCACCAGTTCCTCGCCCGAAGTGATTCGATGGGAGTGGTTGGCGAGGTTACCGCAGCGCACGCAAATAGCGTGGACTTTGGTCACATATTCCGCCTTTGCCATCAGGGCCGGCATCGGCCCGAACGGTTTTCCCGTGTAGTCGGTGTCCAGCCCTGCCACGATGACCCGGACACCGTTGTCGGCCAGCGTATTGCAGACATCCACGATCCCCTCGTCGAAAAACTGAGCCTCGTCTATACCCACAACCTCCACGTCGTCGGCAAGTAGCAGGATATTCCGGGCGGTGTCCACCGGAGTGGATTGGATGGCATTCGAGTCGTGCGATACCACCTCCTCCAGTGAATAACGCATGTCGATCCGCGGCTTGAATATCTCCACTTTCTGATTTGCGAAATTAGCCCTTTTCAGGCGGCGGATAAGTTCCTCGGTCTTTCCCGAGAACATCGACCCGCATATGACTTCCACCCATCCGCGGCGGCTTGCATTTTCCAGGAACATCATACTGTCTTTTGTACGGGCAAAATTATCCCATACGGACGGGACGGACAAGCGGTGCGGAGAGAAAATATAAACAATATTTCATCGGGTTGGGGGCGCGGGTAAATGAGATTTCGGTGGGTGCACCCGGATGGGATTTTTGATGTATATAAAAAAAACAAGGAAACAGTGGTGCGGGCAGCATGCCCTTCACCATCGTTTCCTCTACTAACCTAAAAATACTAACCTAAAATGAACCTTAAAACTTCGTTACAAAG
>JAJBVJ010000130.1 GCA_020859875.1 Rikenellaceae bacterium | reverse complement strand
TGATAGTCTGAATATTATATTTAAATTATATACCCCCGTCTATTCAGGAAAAGTTACAGGCCGACCCGGGAGCCCGTACGGGTGATGTACAAAAAAACAGGAAAGGTGTCCTGGCAACAGAAAACAGTGTTATAAGGACGCGCACCCTGGAAAAGGAGAGGTTCTACGAAGGACGCATTTCGGTGAGTGAAATCGTATTTGTCCTCGAAGGAGCCGCTTACATGGATACCCGCAATCTGCGGAATGTTTACATTTCGAAAGGGATGTCGGTCATGCTTCCGATCGGAAGCAGTTACAGGCTCCAGGTATTCGACACCCTGGAAGTTTTGATCTGTGCTCTGGACGAAAATGTGAGGCTTGGCGATCATTTCACTTTCGAGACTATTCTTGCAGAAGCCCAGGAAAAAAACCAGACGTACCGTCCGCTCCAGATGAACGACAAATTGTGGCAGTTTGTTTCCACCACGCTGAATTATATGCGGGATGGCCTGCAGAACGAGAATTTTCTCAGGATGAAGGTCGTGGAGATGTTTCATATTTTCCGCGCCTACTATCCGCGCGAATCGATCACACAATTCTTTCTGCCGCTCCTTACAAAGGACGCAAAATTCGCAAATTTCATATACGATAACTGGGCCTCGGCAAAGACGCTGAACGATCTTTCCGATATGCTCGGCCTATCCCTTTCGGGTTTCACAAAGAAATTTAAAAAGGTTTTCGGGGTTGCGCCCTACAAATGGATCATGGATAAGAAGGCGGAAAGGATCTATTCCGACCTTAAAATGACCGACAAATCGCTGAAAGACCTAAGCCAGGAGTATAACTTCTGTTCGGTACAGCACTTCTGCGATTACTGCAAAAAGAAATTCGGCATATCCCCGGGCCGTCTGCGCCACCGGGCACATCTTCCCGGAGCCACCGACCCGATAGCCCTTTAAATCATATCGAGTAATCGGCCATATCGATCAAGCCGGCACGGAGCGCATAACGGATAGCTTCCTGCAGATTATTGACACCGAGTTTGCGGAAGATATTTTTGCGGTGGCTGTTTACCGTGTGGAAGCTCAGACAGCGTCCTGCGGCGATCTCTTTGGTAGTTCGTCCCAGCGCGATCTCCCTTAATATCGAGAGTTCCGAGACCGTCAATTTCTCGGCATTTTGACCTGCACCCGCTTCTTCGACCATCCTGTGGGCGGATTCGCAAAGGTATACTCCATAATTGTACGCGCATAGGATCGCCTCGGAAATCTCGGCCATCGTATCTCCTTTCATTACGATGCCAACCCGGCCGTGTGAACATATCGTGCGCACGAATGCCTTGCCGAGTTCTTCCGAGAAGACGATCCATGAAGAGCGCTCGTAGCGTGAGGCAAGGTTCAGAAGCTGCTCGGCCCCATAGAAATCCAAAAGCGTATAATCAAATATTACCACCGCATCCGGCATCCCCTGAAGGCAGTCTGCAATGGTCCGTCGGTCGCTACAAAATATCACCCGGCCGACCGCAACTTCGAGCTCCGCCAGCAGCGCCTCAAGCCCCTTGCGGGTTATCTCCTGGTTGTCCGCTATTATAAAATCCCTCATACGCCCTTCTCGTTTATGCAAATATAGTTTTAAAACCCTCACGTGCTAAATACCACGATGATGTTATTTCCAGCGGAAAAGGTTTGCAATATATTTGCATTGTCAAGATTAATCAAAAAAACCTTCGATATGGCAAAAATAGCCCATAAACTCACGGATCTTATCGGGAACACCCCGCTTCTCGAACTGGACAGCTATGTAAAAAATACGGGGACGAAAAACCCTATAATTGCGAAATTGGAATATTTCAACCCCGCGGGAAGCGTAAAAGACCGCATCGCCTTTGCAATGGTGGAAGACGCAGAGCAGAAAGGGCTGCTCCATAAGGGTTCGAGCATCATTGAGCCCACCAGCGGAAATACGGGTATCGGGCTGGCCTTCGTGGCGGCGACCAAAGGCTACCGGCTTATTCTTACCATGCCCGAGACCATGAGCATAGAACGCCGCAACCTCCTGAAAGCCCTCGGGGCCGAACTTGTCCTTACTCCCGGGCCCGACGGAATGAAGGGGGCTATCGCCCGCGCGGAGCAACTCCGCGAGCAGACCCCCGACTCGATTATTCTCCAGCAGTTCGACAACGACGCAAATCCCCGCGTCCATTACCGCACTACGGGTGAAGAGATATGGCGCGATACCGACGGTCAGGTAGATATATTTGTCGCGGGGGTCGGTACCGGAGGAACCGTCAGCGGGGTCGGTAAAAGGCTCAAGGAATACAAACCGGAAGTGAAGATCGTAGCGGTAGAACCCTCCGATTCGCCGGTACTTTCGGGCGGTTCGCCCTCACCCCATAAGATACAGGGTATAGGGGCCGGATTCGTACCAAAGAACTATAATCCGGAAGTGGTGGATGAAATAATAACCGTTTCAAATGACGACGCCATCCGCACCAGCCGGCTGCTTGCAAAATACGAAGGCCTCCTTGTGGGCATCTCGTCGGGGGCGGCCGCATTCGCCGCTACACAACTTGCCGACCGTCCGGAAAATGCCGGAAAAAATATCGTCGTACTTCTGCCCGACACGGGCGAAAGATACCTTTCGACGGTTCTATATGCATTTGACGAATATCCGCTGTAAGCGGTTCGGGTTAGTCAGGAGAAAGGAGCGGCCGGTTACCGCTCCTTTTGTTTACCCGAAAGCCAGGGCGCAGCGGCAAAGGGGATCGCCGGATTCAATCGCACGTATTTCACAAAGGCGCCGGATGCCATCCTCTATCGTGTGGAGCGAAAGCTGCCGGCCGAGTACCGCTTCTTTGAGGAAGTTAATATCTATTCGTTTCAGTGCATCGGCCTGGATAAGGTCGATGGGTACGTTATCGATTATCCACTCGATATATTTCATGGCGTTCATGTGGCGGTTGAAATCTATATCGCTGTACTGGACTTTTTTAGTTGCGGCAGGCTCGGAATCGATGCGGGGCACTCTCACTGGCGGATCCCCCGGAATGGGCTCGTCGTCGGTCTTCCCGCGGTAATCGACATTGGCCCTTATATCGACCGCGTGCCGGGTATCTATATTTATTACTGCCCACTGCGTTACGGCTACGGCAATCCTCTCTCCACTGCCGTCGAATACGATCATATTGCGAGTGGTCATTAATTTGCCCACGTCGGCCACCCATGTTTTCACATCTATTTCTTCACCCTGGCCCGGCCTGCGGTAAAATTCGGTGCACATCCGGCTGAGCACCCATGAACAGTTGCCAATGTTGAGGTCTTTTATGCCGAAGCCGTTAAGGTCGGCATCGTCACCGGCCGCCTGGAGGATATGGTTCATAAGCGAGGTGTGGGTACACCGGTCGGTGAAATCCACATCTCGCTGGCTTATTATGTATCGGTATGTTCCTTTTTCAGTCATCCTTCAAGATTTGGAGTGTTACCGCGAATATAACCGCTTTGCAACGATCCGGCAAATTACCATATTTTACAAATCGTTATATTTGCTATTCACCGAAATTAAAATATACGGTTATGGCATGGTTCTATCTGATTCTGGGAGGTATTTTCGAAATAGGCTGGCCGCTGGGTTTCAAACTGGCGGACGTTACACAGCATAAGGTGCTGTTCATCACGGTCGCCGTAGTGTCGATGGCTCTTAGCGGCATGTTCCTTTTCATCGCCCAAAAAAGCATCCCGATCGGCACGGCCTATGCCGTATGGACGGGTATCGGGGCTGTCGGCACTTTTACAGTCGGGATCCTCTTTTTCAAAGACCCTGCAACTTTCGCCCGTCTGTTCTCCACTTTTCTTATCGTCGCCGGAATCATCGGGCTAAAGGTTTTCGAACCTACTCTTCCTCGGTAGCCGTAGTGAAGGTATAAACGTCTCCGAGGGTTTTCAGATCGTTGCCGTGCACGGTATAGGCTCGGTACGAATAGGTTGTTCCGGCGGTAAGCTGGGTAAGGGTATAGGTAAATAGCTCCCCGGGCTGAGTGCCGGCTATGTCGACTTCGGTATAGTCGTCGTCCGAATCGTGGGCTTTCCATTCGAAGCCGGCGCCGGTTACCGTCACTCCGTCCGGCACCGTATAAATTCCCGAAATGACGGCGGAATAGAGCTCTATATCGTCTGC
>JAJBVJ010000261.1 GCA_020859875.1 Rikenellaceae bacterium | reverse complement strand
AATTATAACATATCCGTATTATGACAACATTCAAATTTCATTACCGTCCCCCCGGAAACAAGGGGCGGTCTTCCGGAAAGCTTTTTATCCGGATTATCCACGGGCGCAGGTACCGTGATCTCGGGCGGGATTATCCGATCCGTCCGCAGGAATGGGATGAGGGTGCCGGGTGGCTCCGGTTTCCCCCGGACCCGGATCCATCCGGCTGCGAGCGGCTGCGGGATATAGAGGCGGCCATGCGGGCCGATCTGATGCGCCTCGAGGGGGTGGTGAACCGCCTGCGGGGTGAGGGGGATTATACCGTCGGTATGATCGTCGGGCAGTTCCATAAAACGGGAGACAACGACACTGTTCTCTCTTTCGCCTTAAAACTGGCCCATGAGCTGCACCACGAGCGGCGCCTTCGCACGGCGAGGGCTTACCGATCGGCCGCAAAGAGTATAGTCCGGTTCAACGGCGGCCGGGATATGCTGCTTTGTGAACTCGATGCCGTACGCCTGGGCGAGTATGAACGCCACCTGCTCGACAGAGGGCTGCAGATGAATACCGTATCTTTTTATATGCGTAATCTGCGGGCTATTTATTACAGGGCCGTCTCCGCCGGGATAATATCCCGTCGCGATACCAATCCCTTCGAAAACGTCTACACGGGAGTTTACGAAACCCGCCGCCGCTCGCTCGACCAGCGGGATATGAAATCCCTGGCGGCACTCGGCAAGGAACTTCCCTCCCAGCGGCTTCAAAATGCCTTATCCTATTTCATGTTCGCCTACCACGCCCGCGGGATGTCCTTTATAGATGTCGCCCACCTTAAAAAAAGCGATATAAAACACGGGTCGATAATTTACAGGAGGAAGAAGACGGGATTTTACATCGAGGTGAAGATTACCAAACCGATGAAAAAGATCGTGGATCGTTACCTTCGGGCCGACGACCGGTCTGCTTACCTTTCCCCGATATTGGATCCCGCCCACGGAGATATTAACAACCAATATGAAACGGCCCTGAACAGGCAGAACAGGAACCTCAAGGAACTTGCAGAGCTGGCCGGGATCAAGAAGAATATTTCGACCCACGTAGCACGCCATACATGGGCGACACTGGCAAAAAGACTCGGTTACGGGATAAGTTTGATAAGCGAGGGGTTGGGACACCGGGATTCCAGGATAACTTCCATCTATCTGGCCTCGTTCGAACCTTCGACCATCGATGCACTCAGCGTCAGGCTCTCGAAAGCTGTGGCGACGGCATAAAAAACGTCACTTCACAAGTGACAATGCGGCCCGGAAGATTCGCGGGAAGCCGCTGTTTTATAAAGGGTTAAATCGAGTGAAGAGGCCCGGTGCCGCTAAACATCCGGCAATCGGGATAAAAATGGATTTGCTGGGGTCGTAGATGGTATCTTTGTCGGGGAGCGGGTTAGTTTAGTTTGAAAATTGGTGTAAGTAGCTGGGAATTTATTGACTAAAAACAAAAATATGACTGCGATGTGTCGGTAAAAGAAAATATTTTTTACATTTGCATCATATTCCGAGGTTGAAAAAGTTTCTCTATCCGTCACTTGTGAAGTGACGGTTGCCGAAACGGCCAGCCGGATGTGACAAATGCAGAACGGAGATAAAATATTATTCAGCGACCGCTTTCAGGTGATTTACGACCACCTGGGGGTGTTCAGCTATATCTATGTCGGTAACGGATGCAAGGGTATAGACCGCCAGGCCTATATTGCCGGTGCCCGTTCCGATAAAAGGGAGACCCAGGCTGTGATCGAACTGCTCGAGGAGCATAATATCCTTATAGAGCGGGAGGGATCGCTGCACCTGGACTTATGGCGGTTCCATTCGATGACCGTATGGGATCTGCTGGTTATTGCCGAATCGTGGTTGGGGGGCGGGGATACTTTGCCGGATGCCGATCCCCGCTATGAACCTCTAAAGAGGTTCCTCCGGTCGGAAAACCTTAGCATGACATATACCTGCCCGTAATCGTCGGTAACCCCGACAGACTGCCCCGAGATATAAAATATGAAGGTAAACTTATTTATAATTACCATTTTAATGTTCGTACTACCCCCGGTTCAAGCCCAGCGGGCCGCTGTGAAAAGTAATGGCTTGCAATGGGCTTCGACACACCGAATGTCGGAATCGAGGTCGCCCTCAATCCGAAGTTATCGGTCGAGGTGTCCGGCGCTTTCAACCCGTGGACTTTCGGTAGCGGCGATTCCAACAAAAAGATGGTTCACCTGGCTTTCCGTCCGGAAATCCGTTTCTGGCCCTATGAAGTCTGGGACGGCCATTTTCTGGGCATTCACTCTTTGGCGGCCTTTTATAATACCGGCGGTATCGATCTGCCGCTGTCTCCTTTCGACAATCTTAAAGACAACCGCTACGAAGGGTATGCGGCGGGTGTAGGTTTTTCCTACGGCTATCAGTGGTACCTGGCGACCCATTGGAATATCGAGGTTACCGCAGGGATCGGTTACCTCTATTTGAATTATGACCGTTACGAGTGCCGTAAATGTGGTGAGCGTCTCGGCAGCTCCCATAAACACTGGCTCGGGCCCACCAATTTAGGGGTGTCGTTCATTTACCTGTTTAAAAAGAGAGATCGTAAATGAGATACCTTACCCCGGTTGTGATCTTTATTGTAACACTTACGGCCGGAGCCGTAAGTGCAGATGTATTGTACGGACAGGCATCTGCCGGAAAATTTGCGGGCACTATCCGGGTGGATAATATTTCCCTTACAAAGGTGGGAGAGGAACTTGTAGCCGAGATGGAAATCCGCCTGGAGGCGGAAGCGGTGAATCGGCGTCTGGGCTTTACCGTAGCTCCCTATCTGGTGGGCCGGGACACCACCGCCGTCCTTCCTACACTTACGGTCGAGGGCGCCTGGAGGTGGAGACTCTCCCGCAGGAAGGCACGGTTGGATGCAGGCAACGTCTCCTCTGCCGGCATGCTTTTAAATCCCGATACGCTCATTATTTACCGCAGCAGTATGCCGTACCGGGACTGGATGGAGGGTGCATCGTTGGAGATCGGTCAGATCATGGAATCGCCGGCCGGGAAGCGGCAGCTCTATACGGTGGCCGCTTCGGTACGGGTCGGAACCGAGACGCCTCAAGCCGGCAGGCAACACCCCCGGTTGGCTTTTATAGTACCCCGGGAAGATTCCGTACGGCACGGGGAGATAACCACCCGTATCTATTTTCCGGTGGGCCGGGCCGGGATCGACCACGCCTTCGGTAGTAACGGGAAGGAGCTGGAGGCTCTGGCCTCGGCTATGGGCGGGGTGGGAGAGCAGGGCCGGATCACGGGAATATCCATCGAAGGATTCGCTTCGCCGGAGGGAGCCTTCTTCTGGAACGACCGCCTGGCGCGCGGGCGGGCCAACTCACTGAAAGATTATATACGGCAGCAATTCGGCCTGCCGGGGGATTTGGTCGAAGTCGGCCATACGCCCGAAGACTGGAACGGCCTTTCGGCCGCTGCAGAAACGGCCGGTACCGGCCGCCGGGCGGAGATCGAGCAGATTATCGAAACCGTGGCGGAACCCGATCTGCGGGAAGAAAAGTTGAGGAGAGTGGATGGCGGGAGGCTGTGGCGCCGGCTGTCGGACGATATTTTTCCCGGCCTCAGGCGTGCCGAATGCCGGATCGAATACAGAGGCGATCGCACCGGGAAGGCCGCCGGGGATTTATCCCTGCGGGAACTTTACCTCAAGGCCGAGGGTTATGGCCGCGGTTCTGCGGAGTACGACAGCATAGTACTGGGAATAATCCCGGCCCGTTATCCGGAACATCCCGAAGCCTGCGCACTCATGGCTGCACGCCAGATCGAACGGGGGGAGTTGGCCGACGCGCTCAGGAACCTCGACAAGGCGGCCGGTTTGCCCGAAGCGGTAAACAACCTGGGGGCGATATACCTTCTGCTCGGGGAGACGGCCCGAGCCCGGGAGATGTTCGAAAAAGCGGCGGCGGGGGGAGTGGCGGAGGCTCACGAAAATTTGCGGGAGTTACATTCGCCCACAAATCCCTAAGATTGAATTTATTAACAACCAATACCACATTTTAAATCTCACCATTTTATTAATAAAAAATCTTTTTAAAGATGAAGAAAAATCTAAAAAACCTATGGATGCTCGCAGCTGCATGTACCCTCGTTATGGGTGCAGGCGGTTGCAG
>JAJBVJ010000241.1 GCA_020859875.1 Rikenellaceae bacterium | reverse complement strand
GTCCCACGATCCCGGCCTTGACCCGTACAGCAGCGGAGACCGCTTCGAGCAAAAGCTCCCTGTTGTTTCGGAACTCCTCGAGAGAATGTTTTTCGAAGAGTTCGAAAAGATCCCGGTCTGCGATCACCCCCGATTTTATGATCTCCGCACAACCGGCCGCAAACTCCCTGTCGGGGAGGGTCTCCAGCAGACCCAGGTCGCAAAGTACGAACTCCGGCTGGTTGAAGGTGCCCACCATATTCTTATATCCGTCCAGATTCACCCCGTTCTTTCCCCCAACGCTTGCGTCCACCTGTGCAAGCAGTGTGGAGGCGACAAAGCCGAAAGGGATGCCGCGCATATAGGTGGAGGCCGCAAACCCGGTAATATCGGTTACAATTCCGCCGCCGAACCCCACCAGGAACGTTTTGCGGTCGGCACCCCGCTCTATCAGTTCCCGGTATATCTTCTCTACGGTGACCAGGGTTTTGTTGGTCTCCCCCATGCCGATTATAATGTGCTCGTAGCCGTCTATCAGCTCCCTGTAACGGCGGTGCACGTTCGAGTCGGTAACCACTATCGTCCGGCGGCCCGCCGACAGGCTCCCGAGCTCCGAGATTACGTCGCCAATAAATACTCGGGAAGGCTCTCCGGCATCCCTGCTCACTTCTATGACCTCTTTCATTCCATATCGGGTGTTTACCGGAAGCAAAGATAACGTTTTGCGTTATTTTATTCGTACCTTTGCCGCCGTTATTTCGATGGCCCGATTCTATTACACCCCTTTTTACGGTCCCCTATGCCACCGACGCTTCCGGCGAGCGCCTGCGAACCTGCGTGACAAGCCGCGGCGGTAAAGAGCAAAGCAGTATAAAGAGCAACAAATATAGAGCGGGCACTCGATAAGAGCCGTAAATATATGGAAATAAGAAATATAGCTATTATAGCGCACGTCGACCACGGTAAGACCACACTGGTCGACAAGATGATATACCAGGGCAACCTGCTCCGCGAAAATTCGGGGGCGGGCGACCTTATCATGGACAACAACGATCTGGAGAGGGAGCGCGGCATCACGATACTTTCGAAGAACGTTTCGGTTAACTACAACGGCTACAAGATAAATATTATCGACACCCCGGGCCACTCCGACTTCGGAGGAGAGGTGGAGCGTGTGCTCAATATGGCCGACGGGGTTCTGCTGCTTGTGGATGCCTTCGAGGGCACCATGCCCCAGACAAGGTTCGTATTGCAGAAGGCTCTGGCCCTGGGCAAGAAGCCGATCGTGGTCATAAATAAGGTCGACAAACCCAACTGCCGTCCCGACGTGGTGCACGAGCAGGTGTTCGATCTGATGTTCACCCTCGATGCCACCGAAGACCAGCTCGATTTCAAAACTATCTACGGCAGCGCCAAGCAGGGATGGATGTCCCATAAATGGAACGAGCGCACCGACAGCATAACCCCGCTGCTCGACACGATAATCGACGAAATTCCCGCCCCGGTAGTAGTCGAAGGCACTCCGCAGCTGCTCATAACCTCGCTCGAATTTTCGCCCTACATAGGACGTATCGCCGTGGGAAAACTCACCCGCGGAGAGCTCGTAAGCGGAATGCCGGTCACCCTGGCCAAGCGCGACGGAGTGACGATGGTCAAGACCCGCATCAAGGAGCTGATGACCTTCGAAGGGCTGGGCAAGGCCAAAGCCGAGAGGGTGGAGTGCGGAGAGATCTGCGCCCTCGTGGGAATAGACGGCTTCGAGATCGGAGATACGGTCTGTGACTGGGAGAACCCCGAACCGCTGGAGCCTATCGCCATCGACGAGCCTACGATGAGTATGCTCTTCACCATTAACGATTCGCCCTTTTTCGGCCGTGACGGCAAGTATGTCACCTCGCGCCATATAAAGGAGAGGCTCGACCGTGAGCTGGAGAAGAACCTCGCCCTGCGCGTGGAGCAGGGCTCTACGGCGGAGAGTTTCGTCGTCTACGGCCGCGGAGTGCTCCACCTTTCGGTGCTGATCGAGACCATGCGCCGTGAAGGCTACGAACTGCAGGTCGGGCAGCCACAGGTGATTATCCGGGAGATCGACGGGCGCAAGTGCGAACCTGTCGAAGAGCTGACCATCGACCTTCCCGAGGAGTATTCGGGCAAGGCCATCGAAATAACAACCAAGCGCAAGGGCACGCTCGTCAATATGACGACCGTCGGCGACCGCACCCGCCTCGAATTCGAAATACCTTCGCGCGGGATCATCGGCCTTCGCAGCAACATGCTTACCGCTACGGCCGGCGAAGCCATTATGTCCCACCGCCTGAAGGGATACGAGCCTTACAAGGGGGAGATCGAGATGAGGATCAACGGCTCGATCATAGCCATGGAGACCGGACAGTCTTATGCCTATGCGATAAACAAACTCCAGGACCGGGGCCGCTTCTTCGTTGCTCCGGGCGAGGATATCTACTGCGGACAGGTCGTGGGAGAAAATACCCGCAGCGACGATATGACGGTCAACCTGACCAAGAGCAAAAAACTTACGAACATGCGCGCCAGCGGATCGGACGAGAAAACGAGCATCGCACCCCCGGTGGTCTTCTCGCTCGAAGAGGCGCTCGAATATATAAAGGAGGACGAATACGTGGAGGTAACCCCCAAATTTATCCGCCTTCGCAAGATACTGCTTTCGGAAACCGAGCGCAAACGTAAGTAACAAAAACTATTATAACCCCATAATATTATCGGTATGAAAACGACTCTTATCTCTTTGTTCATCCTAATATGTGCGATAGGCGACGGTTATCCACAGAAGGTCACCAATAAATTCACCGCATCCAATATCACTTTTCAGCGCGATCAGCAGGCGGGTGTCGAGAAAAGGTTTTCGGGATCGGTTATTTTAAGTTTCGATGACAATATCTGCGAGATCGAGATTCTCGAAGGGGATAAGAGTGTACTGAAGCGGTCTGAAGAGAATGAGAATGTCATAACTGCCAAATTAGAGGACGGCAAGACGGTTTTCGGGTTTATCGATGCCGGGGGTTCATATGTCGAATGTCATGACGATATATTATTTGTCAGCGAAGCGGGCGGTAGGAATATGTATAAGCTACGGGGACTATCGGGATACGATTACGAAGGCCTCCTGGATATATTTACCGGGCACGGACAAAAAATTTACCGGCGGGCCAAGCCGGTTTACGATGCATATCTGAAATTTGCGGACAAAGATTTCAGGAACTACACTTCGCAGGACGACAAAAATAAAGCTATATTCGAGGAACTCCTGGAAAAGGCACGATACAAAAACGTCAACGAATTGGAAGAAGCCATAAAGCGTGCCTGTCAGTACGGGATCGCGGATGCAAGTTTTCTGAGTGCGGAGTTTTTGCTTGATTTTTTCAGTTTGATGGTAAGAATGTCCAAGGGAGAAGATGGGTATGGGGACCAGTTATCCAGTGACAGCGGCCGAAATCTTTATAACAAAATGATATTCCATTATGAGAGGGCCGCGGCGTTCGGCAACCCGCAGGCCGAGGCCCGTATGCGGGAAGTAAAAAACCTGTTTACCCGGAACAGCAAGGTAACTCCCGCAAGAATGGTCCCTGATGGGTACGGCCCCGAGAAAAAGCAGCAGCACCATTTCTTTCTGGCCGAACTCGGGGATATAGAACCCACCGGGAATACCACCGGACGAAAAGCGGCAATAATGAAAACCAACATCATATTGCGCTTTTTTGACGTGGGACATGACTATGCTCTGCTGTGGGATACTTACAACAACGGATTCGCCGACCCTGATGGTATCGGGTTGTGGGAATACAATTATCAGACATTATTGAACTCCCCGGAAAGGGTTGCATATTATTATAGCTTAAGCCGCATCCCTGACTATTTTATACCATGGGGATCAGATGACCACGAGTATGTTGAAAAATGGTCAGAATTATATCGGATCGCATATGACGATGATCTCTATGAGAAATTATGGGCTCACAAAAACCTGACCCTCGAACTGGATGAGAACCGTGTGCCGGTAAAAATGATCTACGACGACGGCAACTTTATCTATAATTTTTCATTGACCGTACTGGAGTAAATTCGGTCGATAAGACAATCTCTTATTTGAGAAGCCCGTTAAGCAATTCCAACTGCCCGTAATTGGTCAGGTCGGTCTGGATGGGAACTACCGAGACGTAGTTGTTCGCCAGGGCCCATTCGTCGGTGTCTTCGCTGTGGGGCTCGGAGTTGAAGAAATCGCCCGTCAGCCAGAAGTAGTCCACCCCGCGCGGATC
>JAJBVJ010000041.1 GCA_020859875.1 Rikenellaceae bacterium | reverse complement strand
CATTATCGATCGACGGGTCTTTACTGCGGCTCATTGTGTAATTATTTGTTTTCTAACAATTAGTATTTATCTTTGTCCGGTATTATTGGCATTAGCTATTGATTAAGGGTTAAAAAAATCGCCAAAATTTTAAACAGTCCAACGATCAATAGGTTTTGCCTGCGCTTCGGCGTGGGCTTTACTTATTTGGACTGTGGGCGTTTGGCGATGCCTTTTAACCGATGAGTTTAGTCCGCGCTTTCTTTGCGTGCTTGATCTTTTGGCCAATGCATTAAACCAAAACTTAAAGTATGCAAAGAATGAAAAGACGGATGCTGTTCTTACTTGCTGTGACATTCCTACTCACGGCACCCAATGGGCTTAATGCTCAATCCCGAAAGCTTCTCAGTTCAAGATTCCTCGCCTATGCCGTCGAACAAGACGGGAAGTGGGGTCTCGAGGTGGATGGGGTGGAGGTGTTACCCCCGACCTATGCCTCGATCACTTATATGCGCAACGACGACAATATCTTTGTCGTGCGCAACGAGGAGGGGAGGCTCGGGGGTATCAACCTGCGCGGCGAGGTGGTCATTCCTTTTGCAACTTACACCAAGATAATCTCCATGCCGAGTTATGATTTGATCCACGCGCATTACGAAATTGCAAATACTCCCCGTGCTTTTAACCGGGGTACAATGTACGCCGCCGGGCTTACGGACGAGATCGTTCATAGTTCCGACAAGACCGTATGGGGCTATACCCTGGGAGAGGGCAGCGGGGTGTGGAAACGGCGGATGCCCGAAAGCAATAAATGGGGATTCTATACGGACGAAGGACGCAAAATCGACGAGTTCGAAACTATCGATCCCTATGAGGCGTGTCCGATGTGGGGAGGTTATAGATTCTATGTGGTCACCCGCGAGGGGAAGAAGGGCATGATAATGTACCGGGACGGGGAGTATCAGGAAAGCATAGACATCCGGTATGACGATCTGGTAAAAGCCGAAAACAAGAACCGAAGTTTCAGCGGCATTCCCCGGGCCGTTTGGGTGAACGATGCCGCCGGATCTGAAATTCTCTACATCGACGGGCAACCGGCCGTAGGAACGGTAGCCCACACCGCACCTAAAACCCGCGCAGAGCAGGAGCGTCTCCGCAACCAGACCGTCCGTTATGAGGTTTCAGTAGCCAAAACACGTAAATCGGGTACCCGGATAAATTACATCGAAAAAGCCTACGATTATACCGAAGTCGGGTTCACCTACGAGGAAAAGAGTGCCGAGGGAACTCCCGCCACATACGGCCCCGACCACCGGAATGCGTACTATATTAAAGCCGGCGATAATGTCTACAAACTTATATGGATAGTGAAAGAACTCCCCAATATGACCAAACGGGGACAAAAGTTCGATTATATACTCCGCTTCGAACCACTCCCGGCCGAGGTAAGCTCATTTGATATTATAGAGGGTGAAGGGGGACAAGCCCATTTTTACGGTGTAAATCTCATTATTAACCAATAAAAACATGGATATGAAAACACGTTTGATTGCTGTTATTCTAACCTTAACTATTGCGGCCGGATGTTCCGGCACATCGAATACCGATGTAAAGGATAACCCGACCTTCGGTAAATTTCCATCGATAGCCTACTCCTGCTACATTAAGGCGGACGAGGTCTACAACCGATACGATGGCAGGTTGGCCGAGAGCAACGATCCAGAAAAACTCAAGGAAAAGCGGAACAAGGAGATGGAAGAGATCTACCGGAAAGGTATCGGCCGCCTCGAAAAAGAGGAGGATAAACTCGACGGAAGAGAGGTACCATTCGAACAGGAACAAGTCGGCAAATATGAAGTAGTGTCGGTCGACATTCATGGCGCGGATGCCACCGATATGGCCATTTATCTTAAAGTCAGGGTAAAAGCCGTTACCGACCTGAGATCCGATTCATCGGCGCGTATGTATTATTTAATGGTCGACAGCGGAGGTACCATAATCCAGAAAGGGGTGATAAGCCCATTCCATTCATATGTACCAGCCACTTTACAGCCTCTCAACAAAAACTTTAAGGCAGGGGATATACTGTTGGAAACAGGATCGAATATCACCCTGGTTTGTAAAAATACAAACTATTCCGATTTTGCTATGATGCGTTTTGTAAGCCGTGAGACTTACGATAATGCACGATAATACCAACTAATTAAAATTTTATGAAAAAATTAACGATTGCACTTTTGTGCACAATGGCGCTGCTCGCCGCCCGAACCCAAACCCGTGCCCAGGAAAGTATAATGGACCGTGACCTCACCGGCACGACGTTTACCGATCCCGAGAAGGAACTCGGTCTCAAACAGGGAATGGGAATTTACGAGGGAGGTTATTTTATCGAATATTACTACCTCTCTGGCGGAAAGGCACAAACTGCGGGCAATACCAAGCTGCTGTTGCTAAAGCGTTCGAATGAGGGTGTAAATACCGTTATCGACGATGTTAAGCTGAACCAGGGTCCCGGAGTGGAATACTCCTACGGCCCACTTGCCGACGCTAAAAAGCCTAACCAAACCTGGGAGGTGTTTTATGCCTACCGGATGAACGGTTCGGAAAAAGAAATCGTCGAAATGTATTACGTCGAATACGGTGACAAAAAATTCACGGTGAAAGTCCCGGAACCGGGAAGTAATTACGGGGATGTACAGCCATAACAGCGTCCCTTCCATCCAAAAGAGAGGCATCGCCGTAGGGCGATGCCTCTCTTTTGATGGAGGGATTCGGAGTTACTACCTTTTTACTTCGACGGTTTCGTAGCCTTCCACAATGTCGCCGGGCTTTATATCGTTGAAATTCTCGATATTAAGACCGCATTCCATACCGTTGGTGACCTCCTTCACATCGTCCTTGAAACGTTTGAGCGATCCGAGCCTGCCGGTATAAACCACGATACCGTCGCGGATGACCCGGATGGGTGTGTTGCGGGTGATCTTGCCTTCGCGCACTATACATCCCGCCACCGTACCTACGCGGCTCACTTTGAATATCTCGAGCACTTCGACCGAGCAGACTATCTCCTCCTTCATTACCGGAGCCAGCATGCCCTCTATCGCATCCTTGATGTCGTTTATCGCATCGTAGATGATCGAGTAGAGGCGAATCTCTATCTCCTCTTTCTCGGCGAGCCTGCGGGCCGTGGCCGACGGCCTCACCTGGAAACCTACGATGATGGCGTTCGAAGCCGCTGCGAGCAGAACGTCAGATTCCGAAATCTGACCTACGGCCTTGTGGATCACGTTCACCTGCACCTCCTCTTTAGAGAGCTTTATGAGCGAGTCGGCCATCGCTTCGATCGAACCGTCCACGTCGCCTTTGACGATAATATTGAGTTCCTTGAAGTTGCCGATTGCGATACGGCGGCCGATCTCGTCGAGGGTTACGTGCTTTTGTGTGCGTAGTCCCTGCATACGCTGGAGCTGTTCGCGCTTATTGGCTATTTCGCGGGCGCTGCGGTCGTCCTCCATCACGTTGAAAGTATCGCCGGCCTGCGGGGCCCCGTTGAGTCCCAGCACGAGTACGGGCGTCGAGGGCCCGGCCTGGTCGAGCTTCTGGCCGTTCTCGTCGAACATGGCCTTCACCCTTCCCGTATAAGTTCCCGAGAGTACGATATCGCCCACGTGGAGCGTTCCTCCCTGCACCAGCACCGTGGATACGTACCCACGACCCTTATCGAGCGAAGACTCGATAACCACGCCGTTGGCCTTCTTGTTCGGGTTGGCCTTCAGGTCTAGGAATTCGGCTTCGAGCAGAACCTTCTCGAGCAGTTTGTCGAGATTTATACCCTGCTTGGCGGAAACTTCCTGCGATTGGTATTTGCCGCCCCAATCCTCCACGAGATAATTCATCGCGGCAAGCTGTTCCTTTATCTGGTCGGGGTTGGCCCCGGCCTTGTCTATTTTATTTATTGCAAATACCATCGGTACGCCGGCTGCCGCAGCATGGTTGATCGCCTCGATCGTCTGGGGCATCACGCTGTCGTCGGCCGCCACGATTATTATCGCAACGTCCGTCGCCGCGGCACCGCGGGCACGCATCGCGGTGAAGGCTTCTTGGCCCGGGGTATCGAGGAAGGTGATCTTCTTGCCTTCGTAATTTACGCTGTATGCCCCGATATGCTGGGTGATACCGCCCGCTTCGCCCGCTATAACGTTGGCTTTACGTATGTTGTCGAGCAGCGAGGTTTTACCGTGGTCTACGTGACCCATTACCGTAACGATAGGGGGACGCGGCAAAAGATCCTCTTCCGCATCCGGATCTTCGTCCTCGATGGCCTCCTGTATCTCTACCGAGACGAATTCGGTCTTGAA
>JAJBVJ010000097.1 GCA_020859875.1 Rikenellaceae bacterium | reverse complement strand
TAAAAAAATAGTGTAATTATGTGGCCGTACCCTCTTTGGGTAAATTTCACCGATCCCATTAAAAAACAAATAACTCGAGCAAATTATGAAAGAAGCGATCGCGATCCTTACGGGCGGCGGACCTGCACCGGGCATGAACACCGTTGTGGGCAGCGTTGCCAAGACTTTCCTCCAGAGGGGTTACCGTGTAATCGGCCTCCACGGCGGATACTCGGGTCTTTTTCGAAAAGAGACACGCAGGGAAGACATCGACTACAAACTGGCGGACGACATCTTCAACCGCGGTGGGTCATACCTCCAGATGAGCCGTTTCAAACCTTCCGACAACGATTTCGAAAACAATTTCAACCTCGACTTTTTCAGGGATAACAACGTCAAGCTGCTGGTTACCGTGGGCGGCGACGATACGGCATCGACGGCAAACCGCATCGCCAAATTCCTCGAAGCCAAAAAGTATCCGATCGCAAATATCCACGTCCCCAAAACCATCGACAACGACCTGCCCCTTCCCGGGGGCTGCCCCACGTTCGGTTACGAATCGGCCCTCGATAAGGGTACCACCATAGGCCGTACGGTATATGTAGATGCCCGCACGAGCGGCAACTGGTTCGTTCTGGCGGCTATGGGCCGCAGCGCCGGACACCTGGCTTTCGGCATCGGTACGGCGTGCCACTATCCGATGATAGTTATCCCGGAGATGTTCGACAAGACCGAGATTACGGTAGACAAGATCGTCAACCTTGTGATCTCTTCCATAATCAAAAGGAAGATCATGGAGATGGATTACGGTGCGGCCATCATCTCCGAAGGGGTGTTCCATGCCCTGAGCGACGAAGAGATCAAAAAATCGGGCGTCCACTTCACTTACGACGACCACGGCCACCCGGAACTGGGCAAGGTGTCGAAAGCGCACATTTTCAACGAGCTCATCGAAAACAAGGTGTGCGCGCTCGGTCTCAAGGTTAAATCGCGTCCGGTGGAAGTGGGCTACGAAGTGCGCTGCCAAACCCCCGTTGCAAGCGATCTGGTCTATTGCTCCCAGCTCGGTATGGGAGTCTACCAGCTCTTCAGCGAGGGTAAAACGGGCTGTATGGTCTTTGTGAACGAGATGGGCCAGGTTACCGATCTCGGACTTAAAGATTTGCAAGATCCGGTAACGGGCAAAATACCGCCGCGCCTGGTCGATACCGGCTCCGATACGTTCAAGGCCGTAATAAACAACATCCTCTGCTACATAACCCCGGAGGATTACGAAGCGGCCAGGAAATATGTCTGCGATCCGGAAACATACGATTTCAAAAAGATACTCGGCTGGTAATTCCCGCCGGGTATCGGCCACAGAAAAATGGGCATCCTTAAAGGATGCCCATTTATATTTTCGCGACTTGACAGGATCTTCTATTCGTCGGAATCGTCGTCGTCGTCGGCAATCTCTTCGGCCCCCTTTATGTCGTCGTCGAAATATTCCTTGTCCTCCTCTTCTTCCGGACTTCCGTCTATCTTGACGTCTACCTTTACCAGGTAATTGACCTGGTCGGTCTCCAGCACCACCCCGTAGAAGAAGTCCCCGGGCCCCTTGTCCACACGTATCATCGCTTCGGTATAACCGTAGGGGTAGCGCTTTTTCAGCTCATCCTGCAACTCCACCGGAAGGTTGTGGTAACCGATAACCATCCGCTTTTTCGTCTTTACCTCTTTAGCCATTTCGAATTAAATTTTGTGCAATTATAACACAAATTTTATACATGGAAACACATCGGCAAAAAAATGATATACTTTTTGATTTTTTTACCCGCGCGCCACTATTCGCCGGATAAAATCCGTAAATTATACGGGAAGAAAAAAGCGGGAGCGGGCCTTCCGGCTCCGCTCCCGACCGCCTGTCGAAAATCCTTAACCTTTTTCAACAAACAAATAATTTAAGTAAGAAACAGCTGTGTAGTAATATTATAAAGGTTTATATTATCTCGGTTCCGGCCTCCCGCAGCAGCTCTTCCCCGAGTTGGCGCAGCCTGTATTTCTGTATCTTGCCGCTGGCGGTCATCGGGAAACCGTCCACGAAAAAGATATATTTGGGGATTTTATAGCGGGCTATCCGCCCGCGGCAAAACAGGCGCACCTCCTCTTCGGTAAGGCGCTCTCCCTCTTTGAGCTTGATGAACGCCCCGACCTGCTCCCCGTATTTGGGACTTGGGATGCCGGCTATCTCCACGCTCTCGATCTGGGGCATGCCGAAAAGGAAGTTTTCGATCTCCCTCGGGTAGATATTTTCGCCCCCGCGGATTATCATATCCTTGATCCTGCCGGTGATCCGGTAGTTCCCGTCGGGGCCCTTTACACCCAGGTCGCCCGAATGGAGGAAGCCGTCGCCGTCGATTATCTCGGCCGTAGCCTGCGGGTTCTTGTAATATCCTTTCATTATGTTGTATCCGCGGCAGCACATCTCCCCCGGAACCCCGTCGGGACATTCCAGACCGGTTTCCGGGTCTATAACCCGCACCTCGACGTGGGGGTAGGGGCGGCCTACGGTGGTGGCCCGAACCTCTGTCGAGTCCGTGATCCGGGAGGCCGTCATGCCGGGCGAAGTCTCCGTCAGTCCGTAGACGCTAATAAGGTTGCAGTGCATCCGCTCCCGGGCCTGATTCATCGTCTCGATCGGGCAAACAGACCCCGCCATGATCCCCGTGCGCAGTGAGGTAAGGTCGAACATGTCGAACATCGGATGGTTCAGCTCGGCGATAAACATCGTCGGTACGCCGTAAAGGATCGTACATCTCTCCTTGTGGATCGAAGCGAGCACTTTAAGGGGGTCGAAATCTTCGACCATCACCATCGTCGAACCGTGGGTTATGGCCGCACAGAGCGCCAGCACGCATCCGAAGCAGTGGAACAGGGGGACACACGTCAGCAGCTTGTCGTCGGCCGTGAAGCCCATGAATTCCCCCGTGGCATTGCCGCAGTTGAGGATGTTGTGGTGGGAGAGCAGCACGCCCTTCGGGAATCCCGTCGTGCCGGAAGTATACTGCATGTTCACCACCTCGTGGGTCGATAGATCCGCCCCGGCCCCGGCGAGCAGTTCGTCCGGAAGGTGCGCGCCTGCAAGCAGGAGTTCTGCGGTATTGTACATCCCGCGCTGCTTCTCCTGGCCGATATAGACCACATTGCGAAGCCGGGGAAAACGCCTGCCGGACAAGGTTCCCCTCGGCCCGCTTTTGAGCTCCGGAACCAGGTCGTAAATTATCTCCAGGTAATCGCTGTCGCGGTAGCCGTTGACAAGGAACATCGTATGGATGTCCGCGTTGCGCATGATATATTCGACTTCGGAACTCTTGTAGTTGGTGTTTACCGTAACGAGCACCGCCCCTATCTTTGCCGAAGCGAAAAGTACGGTGAGCCAGTCGGGTACATTCTTTGCCCACATGCCCACCTTGCTCCCTTTGGTAACGCCTACCGAGAGCATTCCCTTTGCCATATTGTCGACTCGCCGATTAAAGTCGGCGTAGGTGAGCCTGAGGCCCCGGTCGGGGTAGACCAGAAAATCGTGGTCGGGAAGCTCCCGGGCCCACTTTTCCAGAAGGCCGCCCATCGTGGCGTCTATAAGTGGGATCGTATCACTGCTGTTTTTGAATCGCTCCATGGCAGGTCTCAACAGGGGGTGTAGGTCACGGCCAGGACTTTGGCATTAGAATCCTCCTCGTGGGTGGTCACCAGGTGGGGAACTATCGAATCGTAATAGATGCTCTGGCCCCGGGTGAGGATGTGCTCCACGGCGCCGTACCGGACTTTAATCGTCCCCTCGAGGACGAATATGAACTCCTCGCCCTCGTGGGTCGAATAATTCTGGCGTTTATCTTCCGTATAACCGACGCTTATATAGAAAGGCTCCATATTCCGGTCGCTCTTGGCCCCTGCCAGAGAGTGGAAATCGAGGTGGGCAGGGTCGTTGCCGTGGGAGGTGTTCACGGTCGGGATGAGTTTGCGAAGGTCGTGGACAACGGGCGAGGTACTCTCGGCCCCGTCCAGCAGGGTTCCGAGCCTTACGCCCAGGCGGCGGGCGATCTTGATGGATACCGATATGGAAGGATTGGCCTTCCCGTTCTCGATCAGCTCGATCCGGCCGGAGTCCGTTCCGGCCGCCCGGGCCAGTTCTTCCCGGGTGATGCCGGCCTCCGTGCGGAGGTTTTTTATTTTTATTCCGAGGTTTTCGGTCATGCGCAGGGTGGTTTTAGGATTATGGTAAAAATAAATGGAAAAACGGGAAGGCGTTTTGCATATTTATTGGATTTTACGAAGTCCAAAAGCGGCCCTTGTCGCCGCCTTTGCCTGATACACCGATCGTTACGGCTCAGTTATCTCAAATGCCGTATTTACGGAGGGTAAGAAAATTTAAGGAAATT
>JAJBVJ010000196.1 GCA_020859875.1 Rikenellaceae bacterium | reverse complement strand
CTGCCCGAAAGTAGCACGGCGAAAGAGCGGCGGCCGGCCCGTCCCGCCCTTCCCGACTCCTGGTAATATGATTCGGGAGAGTCGGTCATATCGTAATGCACGACCAGCCGCACGTCGGCTTTGTCGATGCCCATGCCGAAAGCATTGGTGCAGACCATCACCCGTATGTTGCCCCTGAGCCACTCCTCCTGTTTGAGGGCTCTGCTTTTCATATCCATCCCCGCATGGTATGCGGCAGCCCCGATGCCGTTTTCTACGAGCATGGAGGCCGTTTTTTCCGCCTCTTCGCGCAAGCGGACATAAACGATGGCGGCACCGGCCACGTTCCCCAATATGCGGAGGAGCTGTCCGGCCTTATCGTCGGTATCTCTGACGGCATAGGATATATTAGGCCGGGCAAAGCTGCTGCGGACAACCCGCCCCTGTTTCATACCCAGGTGCCGCATTATATCCTCCGCCACCGACGGAGTGGCCGAGGCGGTCAGGGCGAGCACGGGCACACCGGGCAGTATCTCCCGCAACCGGCCGATATTGAGATAGGAGGGCCGGAAATCGTAACCCCACTGCGATATGCAGTGGGCTTCGTCCACAGCCACCAGGTTGACCGTCATACGCGCCACCCTCTCGATAAAGACCGGGGAAGACAGTCTCTCGGGGGCCACATAGAGGAACTTCAGGTCTCCCCACGAGGCATTGTCGAGGATAATGTCGATCTGTCTTTTGGTGAGCGAAGAATGGATCGCCGCCGCCGGTATTTGCAAGGCCCTCAGCCTGTCCACCTGGTCTTTCATAAGGGCGATCAGCGGGGAGACAACAAGACAGACGCCCTCCCGGGCCATTGCCGGTACCTGGTAGAGGATCGATTTTCCCGCTCCCGTGGGCATAAGCGCAAGGGTGTCCCACCCCGAGGCGACCGATTCGATCACCTCCAGCTGCTGCGGGCGGAAATCCTCGTAGCCCCAGTATTTGCGTAATATCCCGCGGTACCGCTGTTCCATAGTGCAAAGATAGTCCGTAATTCGGTGGCCCGATATACCGGTCATTTTATTCCCGGAACATTAATAACATCCCGGAACAGCAGGCAGCCGCCGGGAACCCGGCGGCTGCCTGCATCTTAGCTTCCAATCTATTTTTTAATGTCGTAGAAGCACCTTTTTGGGGAGTAGACCTTACCGTCGGCGACCAGTTTTTTAATTGCCTTGGCCACATCGTCCTTATTTTCGCCGGCCGCCACCGCTATATCTCCGGGCTTCATGGCTCCGCCCTGCTCGAGTGCTTTCAATATTTTATCTTCCATCGCTTTATTAATTTGATTTATACAAAGATTAAAAATAGGCCCGTCAATCGCAAATCGGTTTTCCTTATCGGGCTATTATGAAAACCTATCGACCGAACATTTTTTACGATTAATTGGATATATTTGAAGAAACCAACTGTCCCGAAATGAAACCAATGCCTAATTTCATAGAGCCGCTTCTCACCCGTATGGATAACGGGGAACTTCTTATCAGGATCGTCGGATGGCTTTATATCCTCGCGGCGGCTATAAATGTTTTGCTTCCGTTCTACGTGCTTTATAATGTACTGGAAAGTCGGATGCTGATCTTCCTCGGCTGGGGCGCAAGATTTGCATTTGCAAATATATTTTTGATTCTTCTTGCCGCGGCCGCCGCCAGCGCTCTCTTCTGGTGGGGAAGAAAGGGCCGGCTGCCTGGGTTCGATTCCTCGACCGAGTATCCGGTGATGGGGCTATTTTCACACCTGCTTCGTACCTTCGGCGAATGGTTCGGATTGTATTACGCTTGTGCCGGATTTCTGGTGACCCTGATAGCCCTTGTATTTATGGGCGGCGAAAGGGTTTTCTTCATGCAGGCAGTCGGCATGATCGGCACCGGAACCGGATGGCTCGATCTGGTATTCATCCCTATAGCCGGGTTTATTATACTCATTGTTTTCAGATTGCTGGCCGAATTGCTCTCTGCCTTTGCGGCCATCGCCCGTGGCCGTGCCGCATAACGGAAGGCGGGTTCGGCAAAATAAAAGCCCCGCGACTATTTCGCGGGGCCTTTGCAAAACGGGTTTAGACCGTTATTTAACCGTATTTACTATTTTTTCAAATGCCCTGGGGTTGTTCATCGCCAGGTCTGCGAGAACCTTACGGTTCAGCTTGATTCCTTTGGCGTTGACCTTGCCGATAAATTCCGAATAGGTCATTCCGTTGTTGCGGGCCGCAGCGTTGATACGCTGGATCCACAGGCTGCGGAACGTACGTTTTTTGTTCTTTCGGTCTCTGTACGCGTACGTGAGGCCTTTTTCGACAGTATTCTTGGCTACTGTCCATACATTTCCCCTTGACCCAAAGTTGCCTTTGGCAAGTTTTAAAACTTTTTTTCTTCTGGCTCTGGATGCTACTGCATTTACTGACCTTGGCATAATTTAAAACTTTACGAATGGTTAGCGATACGTTTTTCTCGTATTCTTGGGGGCTAACGCACTCTTAATTTAACATTGAAAGACGCATTGTACCCGCTCTTAACGGAGCATCATTTTGACTTTGGCTTCGTCGGCCGGTGAAACGAGACCCGAATAGGTCAGGTTACGTTTTTGTTTGGTCTCTTTTTTTGTGAGGATATGCCTTTTGAAGGCATGTTTCCTCTTGATCTTACCCGTGCCGGTAAACGTAAAACGTTTTTTGGCGCCGGAGTTCGTTTTTAATTTAGGCATTTTTGAAAAACATAATATGGTTAAACAGCCTGCAAAGTTACAAATATTCGCCGAAGTTTCCAAAACACATTAAAAGAGATAACAAGCCCCTTTGATGATCGCTTTACCGCCCTGGAATCCGGCCGGACAGACTCGTCATACTCCCGATCGGCCTTCCGTCACTTATAAAGTGACGGAATGTAGGGGTTCATTAATAAATATCAGGGGCAAAATTATATATTAAAACATTTTCCCGGTAGGCTAAACGGCCTTTTTAATAGCACGCCTAATCCTTTCGTTAGCTTTATCCAGAAGTTTTCTTTTAAAACTTCCAAGGTATATCCTCGTCGTCTTTTCGCTTTTGTGTCCCAGCGCTTCGCTGATAACCGATACATCGACCAGCTCGTTCTTTGCAATGGTGGCCCATGAATGTCTGGCGGCATGGGTGGTAATCGCTCCGATATTCCCCGCCAAAATACCCAATTTCTTCAACCGTAGATTCTGCAGCCTCAGGGCGCTTTCGTATTGGAGCCTGTCGGGTTTTCCGGTGCCGTCGATCACGGGAAATAGGTAATCGGATCCTTTGGTCCTCGGGGCGAAATAACGGATTATACTCTGCATCTCCCGGCAAACGGCCACCTCGATATATTGCCCTGTCTTTTTCCTGCGGTAGCGCAGTGTACCCTTTGCTATCGAGTCCTTGCGGAGATAAACCATATCCACGAAAGACATGCCTTGTGCAAGAAAGCAGAAAAGGAACATCGCAAGACAGTCTCGCAGCGACGACGGCAGACCCTCACGGGGAGTATGACCCCGGTCGATGATCGATGGATCCAGCAGTGCCAGGCTCTTTATCTGGCCGGCATCGAGGGCTTTTTTTCCCGTACTCGTAATCCCGGTATATACGTTGGAGAATGGATTTTCCCTTCGCTGCCCTATCAGGTTGGATTTCACAGCCCGGTTATATACGGCCCGCAGGTTGCGCATATAGAACGATATGGTATTTTTATGCAGTCCTTTATCTTCGAGGTATCTTTCGTACGATTCGACCAAACGGCTGTCGATGCCCGACAAGGTAACGTCCTTACCGCCCGTGAACCCCATCAGCGAATTGTAAGTACTCCTGTATGCCCGGGCCGTCCGCGGCTGTTTCCCGCCTATTGCGGCCGTGACGGAATCTATGAAATCCGATAACATCTCCGATCCGCTGTGTTTGAGCAATTCGGATCGAATATCCTCCACGGTATATACCCCCTGCCTACTCAGCAGAGAGATAATCCGTTCCAGCTGCATTACGGTGGAATCCAATGAATCCTGAACCGATCTCAGAGCCGGGTATCTTTTGGAAGAAGAATGCGGCACGATAACGCTCCCCGAACATTCTTCCCACTCTTCGGCATAAACATAGAGGCGCATCGAAAGGCTGAACGCCCTCCTTTGATGGATCACACGAAGGAAAATACTCCCCTTATTCCTCCCCTTGCGAACCGAGGGTCGGAAATGGTAGTTAAAACTTGTCATAATTATAGTTTAAAGTTTAGGTTCCTGACCGGTACTATAATTATAACAATATATGCGGCAATTACACCAAAAAAATAGATATTATTTAATGAGAATTATTCTACGAGGTCACCGAAAAGCGTCGCCGCCGAACAATCCCTTACCTTGACGGTCACGTATCGGCCCGGCTGCAGATCACCTTTGTCGAAAATTACGACCTTATTCCGGGAGGTTCGGCCGAAAAGCTTATCCCCGCTCCTTTTCGATACGCCTTCGACGAG
>JAJBVJ010000013.1 GCA_020859875.1 Rikenellaceae bacterium | reverse complement strand
TTCATCCCGGATCCATAATAATAACCCATGAAAGCAGCGATACAGGGATACGAGGGTTGTTTCCACGAAATTGTGGCTCGCAGTTATTTCGGCCAGGGGGTTGAGACGGTGCCGTGTGCTACGTTCCGCGAGGTAGCCTCCCAGGTGGCTTCGGGTAAATGCGAATACGGGGTGATGGCGATCGAGAACTCCATTGCCGGAAGCATCATCGCCAATTACAGCATCCTGCAGAACAGCAGTCTGCAGGTAGCCGGCGAGGCATACCTGCGTATAGAGCAGAATCTTATGGCGCTTCCCGGAACAAAGTTAGATGAGATCCGCGAAGTACATTCCCATCCGATGGCGTTCCTTCAGTGCATCGACTTTTTGGACAGCCATCGCTGGAAGCTGGTCGAAACGGAGGATACGGCACTTAGTGCCCGTCGTATTGCGGAGAAGAATTTGGAGGGCATCGCCGGCATCGCCGGCAGGCTTGCCGCCCAACTTTTCGGCCTTGAAATAATAGCTCCCGCGATCAATACGATACAGCACAACTATACCCGCTTTATGATACTGAAAAGGCACGACCATTACATCGACCCGCAGGCAGACAAGGCATCGCTCTATTTTAAAACGAGCCACACCCACGGCTCGCTCTTCCAGGTCTTGAAGCAGATGGAGGACTCGATGATCAATATGACAAAACTGCAATCCTACCCCATCCCCGAGGAGCCGTGGCATTACCTGTTCCACGTCGATATGGAGTTCGAGTGTCTCGACGATTATATCCGTACGCTGGACAAACTGCAGAATACGGCCCATGAGGTACATGTGTACGGGGTTTATAAAAAAGGGGTAAATACGGGGATTTAAAGACAAGAGTATGGAAAATGGAACGCTCGATATGGAACTTGCCGAAAGGCTGTCCGGGATAGGTGAATATTGGTTTTCGACGAAACTGGCGGAGATCGACCGGATGCGTGCGGAAGGTAGAGAAATAATCGGACTCGGGGTGGGAAGTCCCGACCGGCCGCCCCACCCGGACGTTATAAAGGCCCTGGCCGTGTCGGCCGAACGGCCCGATACACATGCCTACCAGCCTTACCGGGGCTCAAAAATATTGAGGGAGGCCTTTGCCCGGTGGTACGGCGAGCGTTATGGTGTTATGCTCGATCCCGGCAGCGAGGTATTGCCGCTTATAGGGTCGAAAGAGGGGTTGATGCATATCTGTATGACCTACCTTAATAAAGGCGACCGGGTGCTGGTGCCCAATCCGGGATACCCGACCTACCGTTCGGCGGTAAAGCTCTCCGGAGGAGAGGTTCGGGATTATATGCTGCTCGAAGAAAACGGTTACTCTCCCGATCTGAAAGGATTGGAAAAAGAGGGGTTGGACGGGGTCAGGATTATGATCCTGAATTATTCCCATATGCCGACCGGGGCGCTGGCACCGGAGGGACTGTTCGAGGAGTTAGTAGGGTTTGCCCGTCGAAACAACATACTTCTGGTTCACGACAACCCTTACAGTTTTATCCGCAACGATAAACCGGCGAGCCTGCTGGCGGTGCCGGGAGCAAAAGAAGTGGCGATCGAACTCAACTCGCTCAGCAAGAGCCATAATATGGCCGGATGGAGGGTGGGAGTGCTCGCGGGCGCCGCGGAGAGAATAGCCGAGGTGATCCGTTTCAAAAGCAATATGGATTCGGGAATGTTCTTGCCTTTGCAGCAGGCGGCCGCTGCGGCACTCTCCCTGGGGGACGAATGGTACGAATCGCTCAACCGGATCTACCGCTCGCGCGAGCAGCTCGGGATGGAGATTATGGAAACCCTCGGTTGTGTGTGCCGCCCCGGGCAGGCAGGACTCTTCCTCTGGGGTAGAATACCGGACACCTACTCCGGGGACTGCTTCTCGTTTTCCGATTCGGTACTATACGATAAGGGTGTCTTCATTACCCCGGGGGGGATATTCGGCAGTGGCGGGAACAGGTACGTGCGCATAAGCCTCTGTGCGGATGAAGATACACTGAAAAATGCCGCCCGTAAAATAGAAAAAGAGAAGCCATGAAGGTTACCATAATAGGAGTAGGGCTTATCGGGGGTTCGCTGGCCCTAAGCATGCGCGACAATGGTATAAGTTCCAGTATTACGGGGGTGGACAAAGACCCCGAAAATGCCCGCAAGGCCCTCGAACTGGGGCTGGTCGATGAAATTGCCGATATGAAAGAGGCGGTGGGCGGTGCCGACCTTGTGGTGATCGCCACCCCTGTCGATTCGATCCCGCTTATAGCGGTAAAACTTCTGAACGACATCCGTCCCGGACAGGTAGTGATCGACACGGGATCCATAAAAACAGAATTGTCCGAGGTTGTCAGATGCCATCCCAACCGCGGACGACTGGTTGCTACGCATCCCATGTGGGGGACGGAATACAGCGGACCGCAGGCTGCCGTTAAGGGAGCGTTCCGGGGACGCACGGTCGTTATCTGTGACCGCGAGGCGAGTGATCCCGATGCGGTAGTCCTCGTCGAGGAGGTTTATTCCAGGATCGGTATGCCGGTCTCATACATGTCCTCCGAGGAGCAGGATCTCCACTCGGCATATGTTTCCCATATTTCGCATATTACATCCTTTGCGCTGGCATTGACGGTGCTGGAGAAGGAGCGCGAAGAGGAGCATATATTCGACCTTGCCGGCGGTGGTTTCGAAAGCACGGTGAGGCTTGCGAAGAGCTCGCCGCAGACATGGGTGCCGATACTGCTGAAGAATAAATACAATGTTCTGGATGTACTAAGGGAGCATATCCACCAACTCAATATAATCCGCAAACTCCTCGAACGCGACCAGGGCCGGGAGCTGGCGGCAGCCATAGAAAAGGCCAATTCCATCAGCAGGATAATAGATAAAAAACCGAACGAAAAATAGCCTCGGAATAAATATGAAGACTTTTGAATTGAAAACGGGAAAACCCGTTATAATTTCCGGCCCTTGCAGTGCCGAAACCCAGGAGCAGACCCTTGAGACATGCCGGCAACTGGCCGCCTCTGGCGTTGTGGACGTTCTGCGTGCCGGGGTATGGAAACCGCGCACCAATCCCGGGACATTCGAAGGGGTAGGGCTCAAGGGCCTCGCGTGGATGGCGGAAGCAAAGCGTGGAACCGGGCTTCCCATAGCCGTCGAGGTGGCCACTTCCAAACATGTGGAGAGTGCTCTCGAATTCGGTGTGGATGTACTTTGGATAGGGGCAAGGACTACCGTAAGCCCCTTTGCAATTCAGGACATTGCCGATTCCCTGCGCGGAAACAGGGATGTGAAAGTGTTGATAAAGAATCCGATGAACCCCGACCTGGCCCTATGGGCCGGTGCGGTGGCACGGTTGGAAAATGTGGGGATCGACATTAAAAATATCGGGCTTATCCACCGCGGATTCTCATATTTCGGCCATACCAAATACCGCAACTCGCCCATGTGGCACCTGGTGCTGGAGATGCGTAGCAGGTTCCCGGAAATGGCTATGATTTGCGACCCGTCCCATATATGCGGAACCCGCACATACCTCCTGGAGGTTTCGCAGGCCGCCGCCGACATGCGCTACGACGGGCTTATAATCGAGAGCCATATATGCCCCGAGAAAGCTCTGAGCGACGCGGCACAACAGGTGACCCCCGATGCCCTGGTAGAATTGGTAAAAAGCATCCGGTGGAGGGCCGATTCCACCGACGATCCCGAGTTTAAAAAGTCCCTTGCCCTTTACCGCAGCGAGATCGACCAGATAGACTGCGAGGTGTTCGACCTTCTTAGCAGGCGGATGAAAGTAGCCGAGAAAATAGGCCGGGTGAAAAGGGATAACAATGTGGCTATTCTTCAGGGCGGACGATGGACAAGCATAGTGGACAAGGTGGTTGCACAATCCGGGAAGCTCGACCTGAGCGAGGAGTTTGTGCGGACAGTCCTCGAGGCTATACATATCGAAAGTATCGACCGCCAGAATAAAGTTATGAACAGTTGAGGGCCGCCCTGCATTTTGTCTCTCTATATTGGATAATTTTGCACTATAAAGAGACAAAATATGCAGATGCCCACCATAACCCAGTATGCCGACGCCATAGCCGAACCGGCTGGCCTGGCCCGAACCCTGGGAGAATTCCGGGTGCAAAGGGACAACTATGGAGAGGTCAGGATACGAACGGGAAATAATGCATCTGTTTTCAGAGTAGAGAGCCGCGGGAGGGATATGATGCTTAAATGCTATGTCCGCTCCCGCACAGACCTGCCATTCATCTACGATTATATCGCCGCGAGTGGGGATGAGCTTTTCCCGCCCATGGAACTTATGCCCGGCGAACTCTACGTCTTCGACCCATTCGGAAAAGGTATGTATTTCGATATACTGGCCGGTGATTGGATAGAGGGCCACACGCTCGATACGGAAATTAAAAGGGCCTGCCGCGATAAGGATGGAAAGAGGATGGAATTCCTGTCCAGGGCATTCGATGCCCTCGCTCTCGAGCTTCTTGCGCGTCCATGGGCCCACGG
>JAJBVJ010000057.1 GCA_020859875.1 Rikenellaceae bacterium | reverse complement strand
GCCTTCTCTGCATCCTTCATCTTCTCGCCTACAATGTCGAGTGCATCATAAAAGATGTTGTAGGCAATACTCTTCTTACCATCCAGCATAAGGTTGTTCACGAAAAATGTGACCTGCGGGTCACCGAACTTCGGATCTGGAAGTAGAATTCGCTTTTTAGGCTTTGCTTTTCTCATTACGAATCTTCTGGTTTGTGGGTTCCTTTACGGAACTTTTAAATGCGTTTAAAATTATTTGGTTGCTTTGGGTCTTTTAGCACCGTATTTCGAACGGCGCTGGCGGCGTCCGTCGACACCGGCCGAGTCGAGCGCACCGCGAACAAGGTGGTAGCGCACACCGGGAAGGTCTTTTACACGTCCGCCCCTTACGAGCACGATCGAGTGCTCCTGGAGGTTGTGTCCTTCTCCCGGGATGTAAGCGTTCACTTCCTTGCCGTTGGTCAGCCTTACCCTGGCCACTTTACGCATAGCCGAGTTCGGCTTTTTGGGCGTAGTGGTGTAAACACGCACACATACTCCCCTGCGCTGCGGACATGCGTCGAGTGCCGGAGCCTTGCTCTTGTCCTGCATCGCCACTCGTCCCTTACGTACTAACTGCTGAATAGTTGGCATTACTTTGTCCTTAATTTTAAGTAATTTACATTTGTTTTTCCCGTCCGTTCCGCAAAATTTCCGGGGCGAAACGGAGTGCAAAGTTAGGCAAAATATCGACATTGCAATACCTCGCCCCGCTTTTTTTAGATGAAACTCAGCGTTTTCGGCTATAAACGCAGGTTTGCAGCAAAGTATTTTCTTATAGATATGGAAAAGATATAAGCGGGTTTTATATGTAATAACCGTAGAAAGCATCAAAGCGCATACGGACAGCGGCATACGAACACAGCAGGGAGGACAGTTTATCCTCCCTGCTGTGTTTCGATTAAGCTTTCCCTTTAAAGTTCTCCGGTTAACTTATAGATAAATTCGCCGTATGATTCGCTCGACTTTTCACCCAGGCGAACCCCGATTATATTCCTCTCGGGGTCGATATAGAGTATCTGCTGCATTATGCCTATGGCACTGTAAAAATCGCCGTAGGCGGTGGCCCCCACCGTCCCGGAGCCCTCTCGCTTTCCCATACATATCCGAATTTTATCCCCGGATAATCCGATACCCCCCCCGGTTACCGCCCCTTCGGCGGCCTCGCGGGTATCGAAGTAATAGTCTTCGCTGTCGCTGTTTTTAAGCCATATCTCCGTGCGGTACCAGCTGCGATGATATTGGGTTTGGGGTTTGAATGTACCCTCGATCCACTCTCTCGATACGATTCGGCGGCCGTCCCACTCCCCACCGTTGTTATATAGCCGCCCTATCTTTGCCAGGTCGATCGCGGTAAGATAAAGACCGCAGTGGGCTTTAACAGCATTATGCCGCCTGTCGTCCACCGCCCATGTGACGGTATTCTGCATCCCGAGGGGCTTGGCGACTTTTTCGTCGAAATATTCGCCGAGGTTCCGCCCGACTGCGCTTTCGAGCGCCAGACCCAGCAGTGCGGTCTGGGCGCTTTGGTATTCGTATATCTCTCCGGGCGCCGCCTTGAATTTCAGCCTTCCGACCTTTTTACCCAGGTTCTTCCCGAAATAAAACGAAGCCGATTTGGAGAAGGGGCTCCGGCTGTCCTCGTTGAATTTGAATCCGGCGCGCATATCCAGCAGATGCGAAATTGTAAGCTGGCTGAAATATGGATTCTTACGGGCCAGTTCGGGAAGATAGTCGGTCACCGGGTCGTCGACACTTTCAATATAACCCTCGTCTATGGCGATCCCCGTTAGTAGAGAGACGATAGACTTTGTGACCGAGAAGATCCCGGAAAGGTCTTGCGGCCCGTGTCCGTTAAAATAATTTTCATAAAGTATGGAATCGTTGCGGATGATAACAAACGCAAGGGTTCCGTCGGTCGATCCCAGATACTGGTCGAGCGTCTGACCCCGATCGCTTCTCCAGCTCTCGAGGAGGGTATTGTCCCCTTCCTTGAAATTAAATACATGCGGCCCCGGTTCGATCACCGTATGTTGAAATATTTTCTGGTCGTGGACTGTCGGTTTCCAGCGGACAAGTGCACGAGAGGTGCCGCAGGAGGTTAGCGCGACGATAGAAAGTAAAAGCAATATATTTTTCATAGCGGGGTTAGTTGAAATAATTTCAGACGACTATATTTATTATTTTCCCCGGAACAATTATAACTTTTTTGGGCTGCCTTCCCTCGAGGTATTTGGCCGTATTCCCGTCCGCCAGCACTGCCGCTTCGATCTGGGAAGAGGTGATCCCGAGCGGAAGAACTTTCTTGAACCGGAGTTTCCCGTTGAACGAGACCGGGTATTCGAAACTCTCCTCCACAAGGTATTTCTCATCGTACTCCGGAAGGGATGCATTATAAAGCGATCCCTGGTTGCCGAGAGCCGACATCCAAAGTTCCTCGGCAATATGGGGCGCGAACGGATAGAGAAGCCGTACCAGCGGGTCTAAGATTTCCCTTTTATTGCAACCACCAAGTTCGTTCAGGCAGATCATAAAGGCGCTTACGGATGTATTGAAGGAAAAATTCTCTATATCCTCGCGCACCTTCCTGATCGTTTTATGAAGGGTTTTCAACTCCGCGGGGGTGGGTTCTTCATCCGAAACCCAAAATTTATCCTCTTTGACAAAAAGGCGCCAGAAGCGTTTGAGGAATTTGTGCACCCCGTCGATACCGTTCGTGTCCCAGGGCTTGCTCTGCTCGAGCGGCCCGAGGAACATTTCGTACATTCGAAGAGTGTCGGCCCCGTAATTATCTATGATTTGGTCGGGATTGACCACATTATACATCGACTTGCTCATCTTTTCGACCGCCCATCCGCAAACGTATTTACCGTCCTCGAGTATAAATTCGGCCCCGGCGAATTCGGGTCTCCACCGGCGGAAAGCCTCTATGTCGAGGATGTCGTTCCTGACGATATTCACATCCACATGAAGTGGCTGAGTATCATAATTCTCTTTCAGTCCATGGGACACGAATGTGTTTGTTCCGGCGATGCGGTATACGAAATTCGAACGCCCCTGGATCATTCCCTGATTGATGAGTTTGCGGAACGGTTCGTCTTCGCAGACATACCCCAGATCGAACAGAAATTTGTTCCAGAACCTCGAATAGACAAGGTGTCCGGTCGCATGCTCGATGCCCCCCACGTATAGGTCTACATTGCGCCAGTACTCGTCCGCCTGGCGGCTTACAAGCTGCTTGTCGTTGTGCGGATCCATGTATCGGAGATAATATGCCGACGATCCCGCAAAACCGGGCATGGTGCTGGTCTCGTAAGGAAAACCTTCGGCGGTGGCCCAGTTTTGGGCACGGGCGAGGGGCGGCTCCCCCTGGTCGGTGGGCCGGAATTCGGTGATCGAAGGCAGTTCCAGAGGAAGGTTCTCCTCGCCAAGGGGCTTTGCAACCCCGTCCCTGTAATAAACGGGGAACGGTTCGCCCCAATATCTCTGGCGGCTGAAGATCGCATCGCGCAGGCGGTAATTTACCCTCCTGAGTCCGATGCCGCGCGATTCGATCTGGTCGAACATCTTTTGAATGGCCTCTTTCACTTCGAGGCCGTCGAGAATACCGGAGTTTATCATCCGGCCCTCTTTGGCGTCGTAACTTTCCACTTCGACATCACCTCCCTCCACTACCGGTATGATCGGCAGTCCGAAATGGTTTGCGAAAGCCCAGTCGCGGCTGTCGTGGGCCGGGACGGCCATAATGGCCCCAGTCCCGTAACCGGCCAGTACATAGTCGCCGATCCATACCGGAATCTTCTCGCCGGTAAAGGGGTGGACGGCATAGCTTCCGGTGAATACACCGCTTACTCGCCTGGTATCGGTCATCCGGTCGCGTTCAGACCGTTTTTTCGTCTCTTGGAGATAGGTATCGACCTCGGTTTTCTGTTCCGGGGTGGTAAGCTCGTTCACCAGTTTATGTTCGGGAGCGATCACCATAAAGGTGACCCCGTAGATCGTATCGGGGCGTGTGGTGAAAACCTCCAGGCTGTCGTCCCGGCCGGCGAGGCCGAAAAATACCCGGGCTCCGACACTGCGGCCGATCCAATTGCGCTGGATCTCCTTGAGCGATTCGCTCCAGTCGATCGTTTCGAGCCCCTCGAGAAGCCGCTCGGCATATGCGGTAACGCGGAGTTGCCACTGGGTCATTTTTTTCTGCTCCACAGGGTGCCCTCCGCGCTCGGAGACCCCGTTCACTACCTCGTCGTTGGCCAGTACCGTGCCCAATGCGGGACACCAGTTTACCATCGTATCGGCACGGAAAGCGAGGCGATAATTGTGGAGTGTTTCCTCCTGCCGGGCCTCGTCCATGGCATTCCACTGGTCGGCTGTGAAGGAGAGCTCTTTCGTACAGGCAACGTCTACCCCCTCGGTGCCGCTTCTTTCGAAGGTGCCGACCAGTTCGGCAATGGGCCGCGCCTGCCGGCGGGAATTACAGTAGTAGCTGGCGAACATTTTGAGGAACGCCCATTGAG
>JAJBVJ010000164.1 GCA_020859875.1 Rikenellaceae bacterium | reverse complement strand
CACCGAGAACTACACCTTTACCTACGTACTCATGGCCGAGAAGGCCGGAACCTATACGATCCCGGCGGCGCAGATCGTCGTCGAAGGCCAGGAGTATTCCTCCAAACCGGTTCCATACGAAGTCGTAGAAGAGCAGGGGGGCAGTGCCGCACCGCAGGGACAGCGCGGCCAGGGAGCACAGTCGGGCCAGGGCAGCGGTTCCACGAGCGGAGAGATCGCCTCCGACGATCTGATCGTCCGGGCCGTAGTGGACAAAACCAGCGTCTATAAAGGCGAACCGGTCAGGGTCTATTTCAAACTGTACAGCCGGGTTCAGCTGGCCAATTCCAGGGCGTCCAAAGCACCAGTATTCAATGGTTTCTGGGTGCAGGAGCTCAGCACCGACCATTACAAATGGCAAAACGAAACCTACAACGGCAAAGTCTACGAGACCCATGTCATACTCGACTACCTGCTCTATCCCCAGCAGTCGGGTGAGCTCAGTATAGACCAGCTGGAACTGCAGCTTCATGCCAATATCATGGAGATGCGCAGCCGGTCGCTCATGGACGATTTCTTCGGCGGGATGCCGACGGTAAGGCAGGTCGAGAAAAAAATAGCGACCAACCCGGTAAAGATAACCGTGAAGGAGTGGCCCGAAGGTGCACCAGCCGGTTTCAGCGGTGCGGTGGGGGACTTTACCATGATGGCAGATTTCGAGAACGATAATTTCGTTACCAATTCGGCTTCGAATTATATCGTAAGGATTTCCGGTTCGGGGAATCTGCCGCTGGTTCAGGCGCCGAAGTTAGAGCTTCCCTCCTCTTTCGAGCAGTATAACGTCAAAACGACCGAAAGCCTCAGCCGCACCGCTGGCGGTATAAACGGTTACAGACAGTTCGAATACCCGATAATACCGCGGGCCGAAGGGGAGTTTTATGCGGAACCGGTCTATTTCTCCTTTTTCAACCCGAAAACCGGCCGCTACCATACTCTCACGTCTAAAGAGGTCGTAATGAACGTTATGCCCGATTCCACGGGGGCCGGTGCGGCATACAGCGGAGGGGCATTGGTGACTGGTATCAGCCGCGAAGAGCTAAGGCTCCTCGATCAGGACATACGGTTTATTAAGATCGGGGCCGGACATCTCACGCTCCATGCCGGCAGCTTTATGGGAAGCACCGGGTACTTTATACTCCTATTTTCTATCTTCGCCGCCTTCGCATTTGCGCTCGTTTACCTGCAAAAAAGGATAAAAGAAATGCGTAACACCGAGGCCGTAAGGGGGAAACGGGCAAATAAGGTTGCACTGCAGCGTCTTCGTGCCGCAGAAGGATTTATGAAAGAGGACAATCCGCGCAGTTTCTACGAGGAGATGCTCAAAGCCCTTTGGGGATATATGGGAGATAAACTTAACATCCCCGCCGCCATGCTTACCAAAGAGCATGTGCGCGAAGAGCTGCTTAAACGCGGCATCCAGCAGGAATATGTGAACCATTACACGGAACTCATTACGGACTGCGAGTATGCGCAGTATTCACCCTCCGGGTCGGGTCATATGACCGAGATATACGCAAGCGCCGTGAAAACAATATCGAAGTTCGAATCCCTTATTAAGAAGAAAAAGAGATGAAAAGAACGGGTTTGATACTACTGTGCTTACTTTCGCTTACAGCCGGCCGCGCCCAATACGATGCCGATGCTGCATGGGAGAGGGCCAACGGCGCATATGTGCAGGGCGACTACGAACTGGCGGCGATCATATACGACTCTATCCGCACGGAAGGATACGTAAGTTCGAAACTATATTACAACCTGGGTAATGCCTATTTCAAGCTGGGCAGGACAGGCCTTTCTATTTTGAATTATAACCGAGCTCTCAAAATATCCCCTTCCGATCCCGATACCAGGCATAATCTGAAGATCGCCGAAACCCATGCTAAAGATAAGATCGAGGCGGTTCCGGTCTTTTTCATGCGCTCCTGGATCCGATCATGGAGGCAGTCCATGAGCTCAGACGGCTGGGCGGTAATGAGCCTTGTGATGTTTGCCGCGGCGATGGGTCTTATCCTGCTCTACCTTCTCTCCCGGCGGCTGTCCGCGCGGAAAGCGGGGTTCTACGGGGCTCTGGCGGCATTGATTCTGGCCTTCGTCTCGGTAATCTTTGCGGCGGGCCAGAAGAACGATATGCTCGATTCGGGTGAGGCGATAGTGCTCGCCAGCGCCGTGCCCGTAAAAAGTTCGCCCGACAATGCAAGCAAGGATATTTTCATCGTCCACGAAGGCACCAAAGTATTTACCGGCGAGCGGCTGAACCACTGGGTGGAGATAACCCTTGCCGACGGCAACAAAGGGTGGATCCTCGAATCGGCTATCGAGGTAATTTAATCCTGCACCACGTAATGTCCAAATTGTTAGACGACGCCGTAGCGGAATTTTCGAGATTGCCCGGGATCGGCCGCCGCACAGCCATGCGCCTTGCGCTCCACCTGCTGCGGATGGAACCCTCGGAGGTGGGGGCGATGACCGGGGCGATCGATCGTTTCCGCAGTAATATAAAGTACTGCCGCCTTTGCAACAATCTTTCGGACGAGGATATATGTCCGGTCTGTGCCGATGAATCCCGCGACAAGACGACGGTCTGCGTCGTCGAGCAGGTGAGCGACGTGCTGTCTATCGAGAATACCCGCCAGTACAAGGGGCTGTATCATGTGTTGGGCGGAGTTATTTCGCCAATGCAGGGGATCGGGCCGTCCGACCTGAAGATCGACCTGCTGCTGGATAATGTCCGCCGGGGAGTGATCCGGGAGGTAATTCTGGCCATCGGAACCACTGTCGAGGGTGAGACCACTCAGTTCTATATTGCACGCCGCCTTTCAGAGACGGGCGGCATCAAAGTGACGACAATCGCAAGGGGAATCGGTTTCGGAGACGAAATCGAATATGCGGACGATCTTACCATAGCACATGCCCTGCATAATCGTACTGTTGTTAAATAATTCCTGAATTTTGCTAATATTTATTAAGCCATTTTTTAGAATTGCTTAACATTTGTTATCTTTAGTCTGATAAATCGAGCTGTATGAAGGGGATTACATCTATCGGGGAACTTTTGACAAGTGCCCTGGAGAAGGGCACAAAAAGGCTGGTGGTAGCCTATGCACAGGATGCCCATACCATTGAAGCGGTGAACGACGCCGTTGAAATGGGTTTGGTAGAGGCCACCCTGCTGGGTTCCCCCGATGTGATAAGGCAGGTCTGCTCGAGCAGCGGCATCGACCATACCCGGTTTACAATTATTCCCGAGTGGAGCGATGTGGCGTGTGTAGAAAAGGCCGTGAGGATGGTGAGCGAAGGGCAGGGCGATATTCTTATGAAGGGGCTCGTTTCGACCGATAAATATATGCGCGGTATCCTCTCCAAAGAATACGGCCTTGTACCCCCGAAAGGCGTACTCTCCCACATCGTGGTAATGAAACTTCCCCAGTACCATAAACTGCTGCTGGTCTCGGACGTGGCGATAATACCTCATCCGAACCTTTCGCAAAAGATAAGGATGATAAGATACCTGGCCGAAACGGCCCGGGGTCTCGGGATCGCCGAGCCCAAAATAGCCTGTATAGCCCCTAGCGAGCAGGTACTGCCGTCGGTCGAATCGAGTACGGACGGAGCGGTACTTGCCAAGATGGCCGACCGCGGTGGATTCGGCGATGTTATCGTGGACGGGCCGCTTGCTTTGGATGTCGCGATAGTTCCCGATATAGTGGAAATTAAAAAGCTTACGAGCAGCCGTGTCGCCGGAGATGCCGACTGCCTTCTTTTCCCTAATCTCGATTCGGCAAACGTCTTCTTTAAGATGTGTACCCAGCTGTGCGACGCCCATTTGGCATGTATGGTTGCCGGAGCCTCGGTGCCCTGTGTGCTGACATCGAGGGGGGATACCCGTGAGACTAAGTTAAACTCGATAGCCCTGGCCTGTTTGATGGCATAGGGATCTAACAACAGGAATGTCTTTCAAGATACTTGCAATAAACCCCGGATCGACATCCACCAAGGCGGCGGTCTTCGAAGGCCGGGAGCCGGTAGCCCGGTTTACGGTAAGGCACACTACCGACGAACTCGGCCGCTTCGACGATATAGCCGGTCAGTTGGAATACCGCAGGCGATTGATCCTGGACGAGGTAGGGACGGTTGTCCCCGATCTGAAATTCGACGCGGTAATAGGCCGCGGAGGTCTGGTAAAACCTATCCCTTCGGGCGTCTACGAGGTCGACGAGCGGATGCTCGACGATCTTCGCTGCAGCCGCTACGGAAGCCATGCTTCCAACCTCGGAGCGATGATCGCCGCCGGAATTGCCGAAATGTCCGGCGCACGGGCATTTCTCGCCGACCCTGTGGTGGTGGACGAAATGGAGGAGGTCGCGCGTATTACGGGCCTTGCCGGAATCGGGCGTAAATCCATTTTCCACGCCCTCAACCAGAAAGCCGTGGCCCGGGAATATGCGGCCGGTAAAGGGGTTCCGTACGAATCGCTCGACCTTATCGTTGCCCATCTGGGTGGGGGTATATCGGTG
>JAJBVJ010000212.1 GCA_020859875.1 Rikenellaceae bacterium | reverse complement strand
CGCTATCCCATCGCTCGTATTGGCGAAAAAACCGAACGCCAGGGAGCTTTTCGACAAGATCGCACCCTATCAGGGTTGGGCCGGAGTCGTATTTGCCATTTGGGGAATATGGGGGATTATCAGCTGCCTTATCAACATTCCTCTGTTGGCCCTTGCCCCGGTGATCTGGATCACATGGTTTTTGGTATCGTTACTCGAGGCGTCGCTCGGCTTTATTCTCGGTTACGGCCTTATAAACCGCCACATGCTTTCGAAGAATCCGGAAGCGGCCGCCAAAGGCGAGCAGGTGCTCAAAAAATTAATGCCGCTCCAGGGTATTCTCGGTATCGCTGCTATCGTGGTTGGCCTCTGGTATATTATCGCAGTGATCGTCCTTCTATAATTTGCATCTTACTACAAGCCGGGCGAAGTTCTTTTCGCCCGGCTTAGTTGATTTTTACGTAGATAATAAGCCCGTTCAATCTTCTTCCCCGCCGGTATCTATATTCGCGGTGCTGTTGCTCAGAAGGTCTATGCTGAGCGATTTGCGGGCCTTTATGCCGAGTTTACGGAGTTTTTCCGTCCGGGAAACGAGGCTTCCGCTCCCCGTGCTTAGCTGTTTGAGGGCCTTTTCGTAATTTGCTCCGGCCCCCGCGATACTTTTTCCGACGGCCTCGAGCGTCTCTACGAAGCCGGCGAATTTGTCGTACAGTTTGGCTCCCTCCTCGGCGATCTCGACGGCATTTCGGCTCTGGTCGTCCCGCCGCCACAGCTCGTCCACTATCTTGAGCAGGGCCAGCAGGTTTGTCGGACTGCTGACGATTACTTTTTTGTTGTATGCGTCCCCCCAGATGTCGGGATCGTTCTGCATGGCGCACAGGTAGGCCGGCTCGTTGGGAATGAACATGATCACGAAGTCGGGCGAATCCAAAAGCTGCTGGTAGGATTTGCGCCCGAGCTCGTCCACATGGCGGCGCACGGATGCAAGGTGATCCTTCAAGTACTTTTCCCGCTGCGGCGCCTGGCAGTCGGAGCAGTATCCGGCGTATGCCGTAAGCGATACCTTGGAATCGATCACGATCTGTTTGCCGCCCGGAAGGTTCAACACCACGTCGGGGCGCAGATTGTTCCCTTCGGCATCCTTCAGGTTCTGCTGGGTAGTGAAATGGATGCCGGCGATCAGGTTCGAGTGTTCGAGAAGTGACTGGAGAATCATCTCGCCCCAGTCGCCCTGCACCTTGGAATTACCCTTGAGGGCATTGGTAAGATTCGTGGTCTCCTCGGTGATGCGCCGGTTGAGTTCGTGCAAGCTGCGAATCTCGTTTTGCAGGGCACCACGCTGACGGTTCTCGTCGGCATATATCGCCTCGACCCGCTGGCGGAACTCGGTTATCGAACTTTTGAATGGGCCCAGCAGCGTATCTATCGTCTGGAGGCTGGCGGTACCCATCTGCCGTGCTTTTTCCTCGAGGATGTCGTTTGCAAGGTTGCGAAACTCGAGGCGGAAGGAATCCTGGAGCTTTCCGAGCTCCTCCCGCTGTTTTTCCGAGTGCTGCTCGATCATTTCGATGCGGGCCTTCAATGCGGAATTTTCGCCCGTGAGCGACAGTTCCTTCGCGGAGGCCTCCTGCCGCAGATCTTCGGCGGCCTTTTGCGCCTGCTGCAGTCGCGCCGAAAGCTCATCTTTTTCGGCCGTCGTGCGGGAGAGGGCATCGTTTTTTTCCGCCTCCGCCCGTTTGGCCCGCAGGCGGAAATATACCGCGGCCCCGGAGAATACCGCCGCGGCCAGGGAAAGCAGGGAATATATGGTAATGTGGATCTGCATTAGGGTCGTTTTCCACAAAATTAGTAATTATCCCGCAGGGTAATGGTTATATAGCCGAGACATTTTTATTACATTTGCCTTCGATTGGTATATAATTTTTTTACAAGCGGTTATCACGGCCGTACACCCAAAGACTGAAACTATGAAAAAGATTACCACCCTTGCCAGAACGGCCCTTCTGGGAGCGCTGGCCCTGCTCGCGGTTACCTGCGGTAAGAAAGGCAGCGGCGATTACCGCAACCTTATTCCCGAAGACGCCTTTATCACCCTGTCTGTCAATAGTATGTCCCTTATAGAAAAGGCGGGATTTTCGGATGCCGAGCGGGCAGCCATGAAAGGACAGGCCCAGATGGCCATGATGTTCCTCGGCGGCACGCTATCGGAAGAGGATAAGGATTTCCTTCTCTCGATCCTCGACTCCCCGGAAAATTCCGGCATCGGTTTAAAGAAAGATATGTACTTGTCCCTTAGTATGGACGGCGACGCCTACGATCCCGACGACGTGCGTTTTTCTTTTATTATGAACATCTCCGATGCAAAGAAATTCCGGCGGACGATAGAAATCGTAAAAAAGCTCGATCCCTCACTCGATTTTCGCACCGACCGCGGTAAAGACGTACTGGTATTGACTACCAACCCGCATTCGACCATAATGATGACCTACGACGATAACGCCGCGGTGGTATTTATAAATCAGAAAGACTACCCGGCCGCCATAGACCATGTCGCCAAAATATTCGAAGGGAAAAGTAAATATGCGAGCGATAAACGCTTCACCAAATTTATCGACGGCGGAAATGACTTTGGGGCTCTGCTGAATTATGCACCCGTAATCGAATTATTGAGTGACCAGCTGCCCGCCGGACTTCCCTATCTGGACATTCTATCCTCGGCACATATCTCGATTGGAACCAATTTCGAGAAGGGTAAGATCGAGACGGAAATGGATATTATCTTCACCGACGAGAAGAAAAGAAAGGAATATGAAGAGTTGTACAGCCAAAGGGAGATAGAGGGCAAATTCAGCAAATACCTCTCCGAAAATGCAATCTTCGCCATGAGCACCTACCTGGAAGGGGGAAAGACCTACGAGTCGCTGCTGCAGCTGCCCCAGACTGCCATCATCGGCTTTATTCCTGAAGCCAAAGAGTTTTTGGAATCCCTCGAAGGGGAATTATTCATCTCGGTATCCGATTTCGGACGCCACGGCATTAGCGGGGCGATACTTGCGACCGTCACCGACCCGGATATCCTCGATACACTGATCGAAAAGATGGAAGACTTTGCCGAGATAGAAGAGGTCGGCGGCAATTATTATGCGGTCGACTTCGACGGTGACCAGATCGAATTCGGCATCAAGGGCGACATTCTGTTCATAGCCACCGACAGCGAAATCATCGCCGCCCTGGAGGGTAACAGCGTGGACGGCCCCGAAAGGGATGTGGTTTCCATGTTCGAGAAGGGCAACGGAGCGGCATATGTTAATTTCGAGAACCTCGTGGAGGTTATACTGGACAATTTGTGGTATAGCGACTATGTCGACCCCGGCACTGCCGGTTTGCTTTCCATCCTGGAGATGTTCCAAGATGTCAGGGCCCATATCGGAAAGAATCCGTCAGAGGCGAAAATCGTAATAAACATGGCCGACCAGGACAAGAACGCGATGGCGACGATCGCCGACAGGATCAGGGAAGCGGCGATCGATGCCATGTTTTAAAGAGGTTATCGGATGGTTCCGCGGGCCGGGGGCAAACCCTTCCGGCCCGGGAGCATCGCGAAGAAGAGTGGTCATACTTACATAATGGAAAAGATAACACTGCAGCAGGTTCTCCCTGCTGTTTTTGCAGATACCCCGCCCGCGGGCTCGTCGGTATGGCTGACGGAGGCCCGGTTCGAAAAAGGATTTTCGTACCTAATCGAGGCCTCTTCGGGACTGGGGAAAACCACCCTTTGCAGCTATCTATACGGTTGGCGCCGCGATTACAGCGGCACCGTGTGCTTCGACCGGGAGGATATATCGTCCTTGGGCATCGACCGCTGGACGGACATCCGCCGGCGGGAAATGTCGATACTTTTTCAGGATATGAAACTTTTTGGGGAGCTCACCACACTCGAAAACATAGAGCTTAAAAACCGGATAACGGGCCATAAAACCGAAAGCCGGATACGGGCCATGCTCGATTGCCTCGGTATAGGCGGTAAGGCCGACAGCCCGGCGCGGCTGCTATCGGCCGGACAGCAGCAGCGGGCGGCCTTCGTCCGCGCCCTGTGCCAGCCCTTCGACTTTATTGTCCTCGACGAACCGGTGAGCCACCTCGACGAGGATAATTCGGCCCGGATGCGGGATCTCCTTGTCGAAGAAGTCCGGGCGCAGGATGCCGGTATCATCGTAACCTCGATCGGCAAACATTTCGATATGCACTTCGACAAAATACTCCGGCTATGACAACGCTCGGTAAGATACTGAACAGCCACAAGGGAATATGGCGTTTTGCAGGGTTTGCCGCGGCGAACGTCGCGGGGCTTGCCGTAATACTCGGGGCCTGGCAGATTTATCGCGACGCGGAGCCTCTGCTTTCGGGGCCCGATTCTTTCATGCGCAACGATTATGTGATCCTCTCCAAAAAGGTGGGCTCGCTCCAGGCCCTCGGGGTTGGAAGCAGCGACTTCCGCCCATCGGAACTCGAAGATATAGCCACCCAACCCTTCGTGGTTGCCACCGGAGCCTTTACCCCTGCCCTGTACAGCATCACCGGAAGCATCTCGGCCGGGGATATGGGGA
>JAJBVJ010000040.1 GCA_020859875.1 Rikenellaceae bacterium | reverse complement strand
TCGGATAGGCGATCCCTAAGAAAAAACCGGCACAGGGAGATTATAGTGGTTGGGGAATGGTAGAGAATAGCAATTAAGGAAGGTTGTTTTTTTCCACTTTTAAGTTCCTTTTCCTCCTCCTTGCAAGGCATAGCTCAAGCTTTGCTTAAGTTCCTTTTACTCCTTCTTGCGGGGCATAGCTCAAGCTTCGCTTGGTTCTGCTCCCGCTTCGTGCGTCGTTTGGCTCTGCTCTTGCTTCGTTCGTCGGTTCCGGCTTCGCCGGATAAGGGATTTCCCTTTAGGATGCCGGCAGGGCCAGCCCTCCGGCGTACCGGCCAATGGGCGAAGGCCTGATTCCCGTCATAGAGGGCATTCACCCTCTACCCATAATCATCATCTATCCCTTGCTATATCCCATCCAAAATACTCGGGTCGACCCCGTGCTTGCGGGGATGGGTAGGGTCTTCGTCCTTGTAGCCGATGGTGAACCTTTCGCGGTGGTGGCGTTTTGTTTCCGCCTCGTCCAGCATCTCTTTTGCGTAATCCTCGACCGATATAACGCTATCCCCTTTCACATTCAGAATGATCTCGTCGCGGCCCGTGCGGTAGTTTCCCGTGCGCGAGCCGTGCTGGAGACGGGCAGCCGGACAGAAAAAGACCCAGTCGAGAGTATCCACCTCAGGGAGTATATCGGTATAAACCCGTGCGAGGGAACGCACGCCGGGAAGTATCTCGGGGGGAATGGTACCCGTGTCCATCAGCATCCGGCCGGGTTCGACATAGAGGCTTCCCGCACCACCGACAATGAGGAGTCTTTGGGTGCGGGCTTCGATTGCCGCCCTCACGATCGAACGGTAGCCGGAGAGGGTCTGTTCGTAGATATCGGGATTGCTCCAACCCGGATTATAGGCGCTTATGACCGTTTCGTATCCGCGGAGCGCATCGATAAGGCTGTCCGTATCGGCGATGTCGCATTCCACCCCTTCTATATTATTGTCGGCGGGCAACCTGCCCCTGTCCCGTACGATCGCCCGCACGCGGTAACCGCGGGAGAGGGCCTCTGCGGTAATGGCGCTTCCCACGAACCCCGTAGCACCGATAATCGCTATTTTTTTCATAATCGACCGCTTTCAAATATTTCCTGCGTAAATACAAAAACCGTACAAAGCATGTTCAGCGGTTCGCCCGCGAAGTTGTATATTTAATATTCGGGGGGAATAAATCCGCTCGGCTTCAATGTCTTGACCGGTGCGGTCTCCAATTCCGGAAGATTACCGTTCAAAATATGGATTTATGGCAGAGTATTTGTATAAATCACGTCATAGCTATTTATTTAAAAATTTAAGGTTATTAACAAAGGACGGCCCGATATCTGGGGAGAAGACGGCCGCCCGCAATTAAATCAAGGGGTATGAATGCGGAAATTTTAAAACGCCTGGGCAGCTGTGCGGACGATTCGCGTATGCTGCAAACTGCCATCAGGGAGTACATCGCTACTCTCGGGATAGATCCGACCGGGGAATATGTATCGGTTCTGGAATATCTTTACACTGTAAAACGTCATCCCTCGGCCGATGACATCTTCCTCGCGCTGGACGGGCACCTGCCCGAACTGACGCGTACCAAGGTTCACACGATACTCGAGATCCTCTCAAAATTAGGGGCGGTAAAAGTGATACAGATCGACAAATACAACACTCTCTACGACGGCGACACCACGCCCCACGGACATTTCATATGTTCCAAGTGTGGCGAGGTGCTCAACGTGGCAATCTCCGGCAATATATCGTCGGTAATAGACCTGCCCGCCGGGGCGGCGCTCGAGGAGGTACAGCTGCTGTGCATCGGGGAGTGCCGCAACTGCCGGGACAGGAACATAAACTAAAAAGGCGCCGGGTCTCATCCCGGGCCGCGATTCTGCCTTCGGGCACAATCACGGTCAATGGCAGATGCAGCCCGGTTGGGCGCCGTTCGGCCGGCGGGATGCAAACTCCCCCGGCCGGGCCCAGCCAGCCGAATATGAAACAGAAGCCATGGAAAAATACAAATGCTCGGTCTGCGGGTATGTGGACGACCATGTGCCGGACAACTGTCCGGTATGCGGCGCCCCCGCTCAGAAGTTCGTCCAGGTCGACGAAAAGTAGCCCGGTTTGGTTTTTCGCCGGGGTATGGGTAACTTCGCGCAAAGTGGAAAACATCCGTACCATGAATATCTCGTCGGCGGTTTTTAAGTGCAGCAGCCAGAAGGTGTCTCAGATACCTTCGGACGGCCTCCCGGAGTTTGCCTTCATAGGGCGCAGCAACGTGGGGAAATCGTCGCTTATAAATATGCTGACAGGCCGCCCGGCGCTTGCAAAGGTGTCGGGTACACCCGGGAAGACGCGTCTGATAAACCATTTTCTGGTCAACGGTAATTGGTATTTGGTCGACCTGCCCGGCTATGGATACGCCCGCGTCTCGAAAGGCCAACGGGAGGGATTTTCCAAGCTAATTACCGGTTATATCAAAAACAGCCCGCAACTGGTAATGCTATTCGTACTGGTCGATTCCCGGCTCGAGCCGCAAAAGATAGACCTGGAGTTTATAAATTTTCTGGGAGAGAACGCCATCCCCTTCGGGATCGTCTTCACCAAAACCGACAAGTTGACGCCATCCAAAACCAAAGCCAACATCGAGGCCTACTCGCGCATGCTCCTGGAGACGTGGGAGGAGCTGCCCCCGCTATTTGTTACCTCGTCCGAAAAAAAGCTGGGACGCGACCAAATACTCGGATTCATTGCCGGCTGCATGGAGGAGATCTCCCGGAAATAAAAGTATTACCGTAACTTCAACCAATACGATATCCTATGGATCGACGACGGATTCTACTTGTGGCCGCCGGTGTCGCCGCTGCGTTTTTTGCGGTCTTTATTTTGCAAAAGGTGCCGGGATCGCAGGCATCCGACGATTCCCGCCTTATGAAACAGGCCCGCCGGGAATTTGCCGAGCTCAACAGCCGGCTTCCCCAATATGTCGATGCGCTTACCCGGTTGGACAGCGCCCGGGTGGAGAGCCCCCGCACATGGAGCTATTACTATACCGTCGAGCCCGACGATTCGATCCTGTCGCTCACCCCGGAGCAGTTCCGCCGGCGGATCGAAACGAGTGCGGTACGGACGATCCGGGATAATTTCAATATCGGCCCGGGAAATAAACTCGGGGTTACTTTCCAATATTATTATTCGACCCGGCAGGGAGACTGGAGCGCGGAGGTGGTCGTGAGGCCCGAGATGTACCAGTGATTCGATCCGCGGGGTTCCGGCCGGACTTATTGTATATAAAATGTGGAAAAGTATTTAGGTAAAAAAGGGCGCCTTTGTAGTCGAAACTCGTAACTTACCATTACTTTTGTAGCTCGAAACTTCAGACTTAAATAAGATGGCCATCCATAAACTCAAGATCTTCGCGGGACGCGGCTCCAGGTACCTCGCCGAAAAAATCGCAAAAAGTTACGGAACGGAAGTAGGGGACTCCTCCGTCCTCGAATTCAGCGACGGGGAATTCCAACCCGCATATAACGAGAGCATCCGCGGTTGCACCGTTTTCGTGGTGCAGTCGACCTATCCCCCCACCGACAACATAATGGAGCTGCTGCTTATGATCGATGCGGCCCGGAGGGCTTCGGCATATAAGGTCATCGCCGTCATACCCTATTTCGGATGGGCCCGCCAGGATCGCAAAGACCGTCCGCGGGTGTCGATCGGGGCTAAACTCTGCGCAAACCTGCTCAAGGCGGCGGGAGTAGACCGCGTGATGACCATGGATCTGCATGCCGACCAGATACAGGGATTTTTCGACATACCCGTCGACCATCTGTACGCCAGCGGTATCTTTATACCCTACATAAACAACCTCCAGCTGGAAGACCTTTCCTTCGCCGCCCCCGACATGGGCGGGGCAAAAAGGGTGAATGCCTACGCACAATACATGAACGCCCCCATGATCGTGAGCCACAAACAGCGCGAGAAGGCGAATGTGGTTGGCACCATGACGGCCATCGGTGAGGTCGAGGGGCGCAATATCATCATCCTGGACGATATGATCGACACCGCCGGCACCATCACCAAGGCCGCCGACATGCTCATGGAAAAGGGGGCCAAAAGCGTACGTGCCGCCGCTACCCATGCGGTGCTGTCCGGGCCGGCCTACGACCGGATCAATGCCAGCAGCCTGCAGGAGGTCATCGTGACGGACACCATTCCGCTGAACTGCAATGCCGACACCTCGAAATTTACGGTGCTTTCGGTTGCCGATGTCTTTGCAGACGTAATGGAGAGGGTGCACAACTACAAGGAGATAAGTTCGAGGTTTATCTTTTAGGATACAGGCGAATGAAGCGCGTTTTGAAAATTATCAAAATTGCCTTACATTTGCACTCCGGCCTTCGCGCCGGGAAGTTCCATCGGGAACCGGAGAGTTGGGTGAGTGGCTGAAACCACCAGTTTGCTAAACTGACGTACGGGCAACCGTACCGGGGGTTCGAATCCCCCACTCTCCGCAAACAAAAGGGAATTGTCCGAAGGACAATAAAAGTGAACGAAGGGCTGACTTAGCTTGCTAAGAATCAGCCTTTCGTTTACTTTTATATTCGGCTTTGCCGAAATTCCCTTTGTTTGAAAGGGCCCCCGCCGGCAGGCGAGGGGATCT
>JAJBVJ010000230.1 GCA_020859875.1 Rikenellaceae bacterium | reverse complement strand
GTGAAAAAAAAACTGGTACCCCTAACATTAAAAAAAACGTGTAGGTCAGTACCGTATCCCCTTCGATGATATGGTGGACGAGACTGTCGGAATATACCACTATTTCCATCGTCACCCACCGGTCACCATGAAATGTCGGGGCATCGGCGGGATAGCAGTGCGACCTCTGACGCATCCCGTCCACCGCTACCGTGGTTCCGGGCGTGCAAACGCTTGCCGTCGGCCTTTCGTCCGTGCCGTTTCCACCCAGCAGCTGGGCCTCTACCGAAACGGGAAACGGCTGCCAAACCCCCATAGTAGCCGGATCCTGCGAATGGATCATTACCCCGTTATTGCGGTATGCCCATTCGGGAGCCCCTTCGGCCTGGTCTCCGACAAACCTGTATTCTATCCTAAGGTGATAGTCGGAAAAGACGGCATCGGTGAAAAGATGTCCGAAGTGGCCGTTGAACCCGTCCGGATAATCTTCGTAAGCGATCTTCAATATCCCGTCCTCGACGCGGAAAGTGTCGCCGTAGTTCTCGCCGGGTTCGAACCCGGCTATCTTCGGCACCCACCCCTCGAGGTCGACACCGTTAAAGAGTGGTATCCACTCTCCCGCCGGGGCCTTACCCCCTCCGCAGGAAGCCAGTACCATTACCAGTACCGGGAAAAACAGTTTAAGGAAAGACGCAGATTTCTTCATATGGCGTTGTATTTTAAAATAGTAGAGCATCGAAAGTTAGTAGCGGCCCGTAACTTTTTGAAAAAAAGACCGGGGTTATTTCTCTTACCCTTTTCTAACAACAGGTAGACGATGGGAAGCAGTCCCACAGTATTGAAGACCGCCAAACAAATAAACCATGCAATCCGGCTTCGCCTTGCGGCTTTCCATGGCGATCATTTTCCATACGGCATCCCAAACCGCAAGGCACAATATCCCCGGCCATATCCAGGCGGGGAGTTGCCGGATCATCTCTTCCATAAGCAAAACTTAAAGGGTTGAACTTTTACCCGTCAATAAAGTTAGATCAAATTATCGGTTTTACAAAAAGTTCACGGTCACCTATTTCCGCGAGAGCCATAAACACAAAAGGCACCCCTTCCGTGGGATGCCTTTTGTATTAAAGCCTTTATCGGGCGAAAACCTGCCGCCGGGCCTTAAAACATAAAATCGCTATTTCTTAGCGAAAAATTCCTTTACCTGATCGTTGGGAACGATCTCGGTTTTGAAAGTGTAAGCGCCGGTCTTATCGGATTTTACCATTTTGATACATTTGGTAAAGTTCTTACCGGTACCTGTCTTCAGCGTTGCAACTACTTTCTTTGCCATGTCCTTACTCCTTATTTAATTTCCCTGTGTACCGTTACCCTCTTCAGGAAAGGATTGTATTTGCGCCTTTCGAGCCTGTCGGGAGTATTCTTTTTGTTCTTGGTGGTTATGTATCGGGACATTCCCGGCACACCGCTTTCCCTCTGTTCGGTGCATTCGAGTATGACCTGCACCCTGTTGCCTTTTTTTGCCATTGCTTAACTTGCCTTTAGTAGATTTTCTTAGGCACTGCGGCTTCCTTCAAAGCGGCGCCGAGACCCTTCTTGTTAATGGTTTTCATACCGGCAGCGGACACTTTCAGCGTGATCCACCTGCCCTCTTCTTCCGACCAGAAACGCTTGGTTTTCAGATTGGGACTGAAACGGCGTTTGGTCTTACGGTTGGAGTGGGATACATTGTTCCCCGTCATGGCCGTCTTTCCTGTGATTTCGCAGATTTTCATTTTATTATCCTTTTTCGTCCCTTCCGCCCGCAGCCTTGAGCCGCATGTGAGGCAATGGGAGTGCAAATATACATCTTTTTCGACAATCCGCAATCCCTTCGGCTACGATAAATAACGGCGATTTCAGCTGCCCGAAACCTGCTCCCTGCGTTTTTTGCGGCGGTAATATAAAACTATTCCACCGGCAAGGGCGGCCAGAACCAGCAGCGGCCAGAGATATAAGAGGGCTATTACGAAACCTTTTACAAACTCCCAACCCCACTGCAGGGCGCGTTGGGATTTCTGTAAAAATCCGGGTGCCCAATCGACCGACGAGGCCGTCGGGCGTATGGTAATGCTGAGCGTGCTGTACTGTATTCTGCCGGCCAGTTCCCGGAATCGTGCCTCGGTGCTTTCGATCTCGGTTTCCAGTAGCCTGATGCGCTCCTGCACCTCCATCACTTCCTTTATCGTGCCGCTTCGGGACAAAAGCTGGCGGTACCGTTCGAGGTAACTCTTCTGAGAAGCTATGCGGATTTCATAGTCTATATAGCGGTCGGTAACATCCACCGCCTTAATCGACACCTTCTCTATGCTGCCGCCGCTACGGCCGATTGCCGAGAGGAAATCGTCGAATGCGGCGGAGGGAACTTTCACCTCCAGCCGGTAAACCTCCGGCACGTAAAACCCGTCTATATCCCCGAAATTCACCGCGGAGTAGTAGCCTCCGTATTTTTTAAGCTGAGAATCTACATAATCCTTCACGGCATGCACGTCCGCCGAGCGCATCTCCATCGTACCCTCCCTTACCATCTTCTTCCCGGCCGAAGAGTCCACCTCGTCGTATGCGGCCTCCCCGGAACCCGCCACTGCATGGGTATCGACCATCTCTTCCACCTGGCCGTAATCATAAGACCCGTCGTATTCGCCGGCGCATCCCGCGGCAAATAATGCGAGCAGTAAAATAATGTAATATTTCATAAGCGTTGGGTTATAAATTTCTGAAAGATAAGGATTTTCCTACATATTATAAAACAAGAGCGGAAAGAACTTTTCCGCTCGGGTCGATTTCACCCTCGGGGTTAGGAACCGACAAGGATCTAAAACACCCCTCCGGCAATCGGTTTGTCCGGTTCGCCTGCAAGGTATAATCTCAGAAGGTTCAGTGCTGTGGCAGATGCCCGCTCGATATTGGGGCCGCGGAGCTTCCCGAACCTTACCTTACGGGCATAACTTCCGCCCGGGAAAGCAATACCGATCCATACGGTACCGACCGGCTGATCCCCTCCCCCATCGGGGCCGGCATATCCCGTAGTAGACACGGCATAATCCGATCCCGTCACATCTCTGGCTCCCTCGGCCATGGCCCTTGCGGTCGGTTCGCTTACAACTCCGTATTTTTCGATTATTTGCGGATCGATACCCAGCACACCCGTTTTCACCTGTGTGGAATATGCCACCACTCCGCCCAGAAAATAGTCGGAGGCTCCGGGATGAGCGGTTATCATACCGGCAATACGGCCACCCGTGCACGATTCGGCCGCGGAAAGGCTCTTCTGTGCCGTTGTGAGGAGCTTTGCCAGGGCGAGCGCGGGGTCGGTCTGACCCTCTTCCAGAAGGTATGCCCCAAGAATTGTCCGCAAGTCCGCCACTCTCTCTTCGATGATCTGCCCGGCCCGGGCCGAAGGGAGACCGTATGAGGATAATCGCAGACGTACCCCGGATGTCGAGGGAAGGTATGCCAATTGTACACCGGCGGGGAGCGAATTCTCCCATCCGGCTATTTTTTCCGCCAGCACCGATTCGGCAATCCCCGAGGTATGGACAGTCCGGTACGTGGCATCTCCCCGACCGAATCTCTCATGTAGCCTCGGCAGCACATCCGATTCCATGAGCGACTCCATCTCGAATGGTACTCCCGGAAGCGATACCGCCACCTTTCCACCCCTTTCGAACCACATCCCGGGAGCCGTGCCGTTGCGGTTGTGAAGGATCGTACAGCCGACCGGCACCGTAGCCTGGCCGCGGTTAAGGTCGTTCAGCGGTATGTTCCTCGATGCCAGCATCCTGTCTATATCGGCCAGCACTTGCGGATCCTCTTGCAGCTCCATGCCGAAATAAGCTGCAAGTGTTTTTTTCGTTATATCGTCCCTGGTCGGGCCCAGACCTCCGGTGAGGATCACCGCATCCGAGAGAGCCAGGGCATCGTCGAGTGCCTTGACAATATCGACGGCTTTGTCCCCTACGGTGAATTTAGCCGTTATTTCGGCTCCCGTATCGGAAAGCCGCCGCGCGATCCAAGCGCTGTTCGTATCGACTACCTGGCCGATAAGAATCTCGTCGCCGATGGTTATGACCGATGCTTTCATAATTTCATGGTTTTCCCGGCCGCAAGATGCTTGCAGATACGTTTCACGAAAGAGGGGCCTTCGTATACGAAACCTGTATAGACCTGCACGAGACTCGCCCCGGCATCCAGCATCCTGGCGGCATCCTGCGGGGTCATTATCCCCCCTACCCCTATGATGGGATACATCCCCTGCGTCTTCTCATGGAGGTATGCCACCATCTCGACGGCCCTGTCCGTAAGGGGCGCCCCGCTCAGTCCCCCCTGGCCCGCAGCCTCGATCTCCCTGGAAGGGGACGAGAGTCCCTCGCGGGAGGTGGTCGTGTTCACGGCGACCATTCCGTCGAGCGGAGTATCGATCAATATCCGCACCATCTCGTCCACCTGCGCACGGGGAAGATCGGGTGATATTTTAAGCAGTATCGGGCGGTAGTCGTTCTGGCCACGCCGGAAGTCGAAGAGCGGTTCCAGAATAGCCATCATGCTTTGGGAATTTTGTAGTGCTGTGATATCATGGACATAGGGGCAACTGACTTTTATAACGAAATAAACGACATACTGATATAGACTGAGTAAGAGTGTGATCTAATA
>JAJBVJ010000183.1 GCA_020859875.1 Rikenellaceae bacterium | reverse complement strand
CCGGCCACCTTCGAGTCGGTCGTGGGGCAGGGGCACATAACCTCTACCCTGCGCAACGCCATCAGCCGCGGGCAGCTGGCGCATGCCTACCTTTTCTGCGGGCCCAGGGGCGTGGGTAAAACCACCTGTGCGCGAATATTCGCCAAAGCCATAAACTGCCTCACACCCTCGGGGAACGAGGCCTGCGGGGAGTGTGAATCGTGCAAAAGCTTCAACGAAGGGCGCAGTTTCAATATCCACGAGCTCGACGCCGCATCGAACAACTCGGTGGACGATATTCGCTCGCTTACCGAGCAGGTGAGGATACCGCCCCAGATCGGAAGGTACAGCGTCTATATCATCGACGAGGTGCACATGCTCTCGGCGGCGGCTTTCAACGCCTTTCTAAAAACGCTCGAGGAGCCCCCGGCGCATGCCGTTTTCATACTGGCCACCACCGAGAAGCACAAGATAATTCCCACGATACTTTCCCGATGCCAGATATACGACTTCAACCGCATCCGGGTGGAGGACGGGGTGAAATACCTGCGCTATATCGCCGGGCAGGAAAATGTGGTATGCGACGACGAGTCGCTGCACCTGATAGCCCAAAAAGCGGACGGGGGAATGCGCGACGCCCTGTCGATGTTCGACAAGGCGGTCTCGTTCTGCGGGACACGGCTCGATTTCAAGAGTGTGGCCCGGACGCTGAACGTACTCGACTACGACACCTATTTCAACATCACGGACAATATACTATCGGGCGACTACCCCGCCGCGCTGACGGCGCTGGACGGCATACTGCGCAAGGGTTTCTCTCCGCAGACCTTCGCCGCGGGGCTGAATGTCCATTTCCGCGACCTGCTGATGTGCCGCACCGAGCAGACCGCCGGGTTGCTGGAGGTCACCGGCTCACTGCTGGAACGCTATAAGGAACAAGCGGCAAGGTGTGAAACCGGGTTCCTTTTCGAAGCGCTGTCGCTGGTTACCTCGGTAGACAACGGGCTGCGCACGGCCACCAATCAACGGCTGAATGTCGAACTCTGTTTGATGAAACTCTGCTTGCAGGGTCAAAAAAAAAACCGCAGCAGCCAGCCGGCCACGCCCGATGAACCATTAAACGGACTTACCCTGCCGGAACGTAGAACAGGCGGGGCATCGACGGCTTATGCCGCTGCACCGTCGCCGACCCGGAATCCGGCGGCTGCGGCCCCCACCCCACAAACCGCTACGGCGCCTCATCCGGTGGCCGCCGGAATGGCTGCCGCCGCAACGAAAAGGGACGACCGGCCGGAACCGGCCGGGAATGTCGGCCCCGTTTCCGCCCCGAAGCTGCAGCCCGGGGTTGAATCCCCCGGAAAGGAGACTGCAGGCACCCCGGACCGAAGCGGGCCCATTCCCGAAACCAAAGCCGAACCCGAGCCGAAAAAACCGGAAGCCGAAGCCGTACCACACCGAGACGGGCCGGAACCAGTCACGTCTGCCCACCGGAGCGAACCAAACCCGGGAGAAGATAAAAAGGGGGCGGATCCGGCGGCAGCGCCACCGAAAAAACAGCCGCTCCGAAGTGCACTTTCGGGCACCTCGATATCCGACCTGCTCGAAAAACCGGTGGGGATATATGATATGCCGTCCGAGGAGAACGAGGAGGGCAAAGCCATCCCTGCGGCCGATCCCGATACCGCCCGAAAGATCGGAAAACACCGCGAACGCTTCCTCAAGCTACTCGGTGCCGGCCGGCCGCGCCTGGCGGTGCCCTTCCGGGAGATGGAAATCGGGGGGAATAAAATAACCGTCACAGTACCCACGGCCGATCTCCGCGACGAAATACTGCGCAACCGAACGGAAATACTTACCCTTCTGGCGGACACCTCTTCGGTGAACGGGTATATCGAACTTGCGGTGGAAATCAAGGAAGATTCGGGGCCGAAATTACCCGTACGGGTAGAGGACAGGCTGCGGTATCTCACCGAGAAGAATCCCGCCCTCACGCTGCTTCGCCAAAAATTGGAGATGGATATAGAGTAACCTCCCTTTACGCTTTCGAGAGGCTGAAAGAGAAGGTGCTGCCTTTACCCGGCTCGCTTCTCAGGGTGATGCTCTCGTTATGGGCCTCCATGATGTGTTTGACGATGGAAAGGCCCAGCCCGGTACCTCCCTGCTCCCGGGAGCGGCTCTTGTCGGTGCGGTAAAATCTTTCGAATACCCTGGGAATATCCTCCTTGGTTATGCCTACCCCGTTGTCCGAAATCTCAACCATCACCTTGTCGAAAAGGTCTATGAACGCTATCCGGGTGAGGCCACCATCGTTGCCGTATTTGATGGAGTTGGTCAGAAGGTTTATAAAGACCTGCGAGATGTAATGCTTGTCGGCCCTGACATATACGGGGGCGGGCGGTACAGACATCGGGTTGTTGCCCACCACGATGCGGATGCCCCGCCGGGCCGCATCCATTTCCACCGATTCGGCCGTGCCCCGGGCCAGGGCCACCAGATCGAATTTTTCGAGTTGCAGCTTGAGCACTCCCGATTCGAGTTTCGAGATTTCCTCCAGATCGGTTACAATATTCACCAGACGGTCGATACTCTTCTCGGCCCTTTCGAGGTAGGTGCGGTTGATCGCCGGGTCTTCGAGGGCACCGTCGAGCAGAGTGAGGATATAGCCCTGTATATTGAAGATCGGGGTTTTCATCTCGTGCGAGACGTTGCCGATGTATTCCTTTCGGTATTTTTCGTTCTTTTTTAGCTGGGCGATCTCCCGGCGGTTCTTCTCGGCCCAGTCGCTGATCTCGCCCTCGATCTCGCTCACCAGCTGGTCGGTATGGGTTATCCGGCTTTCGAGCTCGCTGGTTTTGATGTTCTTCGAAAGAACGACCTGGTAGAGGGGTTTCAACTTATATATCACGAACTTGCGGATCACCAACTGCGTGACGGCATAGCATATCGCCCCGGTGAAAAAGCCGTTTATTACCGAAAACCACGGGCCGGCGGAGGCGGCGGCCGTGGCCAGGCCGGCGGCAAGTCCGGTTATAAGGCCCGAAATTACGCAGGCCGTACCGATGTTCTTTATCCTGAACTGTGACACAACGGGAGGGATTTACCGGAAGACTAATTCTTCATGTAACTCTCCATCAGTCGGGCGATATATTTGCCGATGATGTCGAATTCGAGGTTCACGACGGTACCGGGGACGATATTCCGGAAGTTGGTGTGCTCGAACGTATAGGGGATTATAGCGACCCGGAAAGACCCCTTACGGGAGTCGACCACCGTGAGGCTGACTCCGTTGACCGATATGGAACCCTTCTCCACCGTGACATTGCCGGCTCCCGGTTCATATTCGAATGTATAGTACCAGCTCCCGTCCGCCTCCTCGCGGGCCGTGCAGAGAGCGGTCTGGTCGACATGGCCCTGTACGATATGGCCGTCCAGAAGGGCGTCCGGGCGCATGCTTCGTTCGAGGTTCACCATATCGCCCTCCTTTATAAGGCCCAGGTTGGATTTTATAAGGGTTTCGCGGATGGCGGTGACCGTATAAGTGTCACCCTCGATCTCGACGACGGTGAGGCATACACCGTTATGGGATATGCTCTGGTCGATTTTCAGCTCGTGCGTGAACGGGCATCTAAGGGTGAAATGGCTGTTGCCCCCCTCCCGGCGTACGGCGACGACAGTAGCCGTAGCCTCGACTATTCCTGAAAACATTTCGGGAAATTTATTTGTTTATCAATACTCCTTTGACCACGAACAGCTCCTCGATCTCGGAAATGCCGATGGTAATTTCGTCAAAGTTATCGATATTTTTCGGAACGAGCCTAACGTTTTTACTGGAAGGTTCTCTTCTGAGGGTGCGGATGCCGCTGAATTTTTTGGAAATTATCAAACACATACTTCCCGGGGTAAGTGCCTCCTTCTCGATATGGCGGAAAAATAGGGTCGATCCGCCCGGAATCTCCGGGGCCATCGCGTCCGAGAAGGTGAAGGCGGCGAAGTGACATCCCTGCATCATAGGGAACGAGATGTAGTACTCGGGGTCGGGAAGTGCGGCAAGCAGCTCCCCGACGGGAACTTGTGCACCTTCGATAAATTCCACGGCATCCGACTTGTAAAAAGGAATATCGTATTTTACCCTGGCGGCTTTACCGGGGAGCATCTCCCCTTCGCCGGTAAGGAGCCATGCCTTGCTGACGGCGGGGTATTTGGCCGTAATAGTCTCCGTAAGTTCACGGCTGATGCCGTTGTTTCCCCGCTTGATCTGGTACAGGTTCTCCCCGCGGTTGAGCCCGATCTCGCGTGCAAAGGCACTGACCGATGCCACTCCCGACCATTTAATAATTTTCTCTATCCGTTGCCAATTATCCAACATACCTACCTCTTCTATTACCCTGCAAAAATATTCTATTTTGACGAACTACGGTAAATTTTTGCCTAAAAATGACTATTATTCTGTCTTTTAAGAGTATTATAACCTTTTAAAATCTATATTTTTACAACTCTTTTACACATTCCAGCCAAAAATAATCCGCCCTGTCCGGCGGGAACTACCGCATCGTTTGGATTCTTAGCAAAAAAGTTGCAATTTTGCAGTGCTCCGGGAATTTCTTTTCCCGCCGGCGATTCCGCTCCTGTAGTTCAATGGATAGAATGCAAGATTCCGGTTCTTGTGATATGGGTTCGATTCCCGTCGGGAGTAC
>JAJBVJ010000089.1 GCA_020859875.1 Rikenellaceae bacterium | reverse complement strand
GACGAGAACGGTGCGCTCGCTACCTTCACCATTCCCCCCTACGATTTCAACGATATAGTGGCTAAGGGAGGTATCGACCCGGAAGAGACGGGCGACGTCTACTGGAATATAATCGCGATAAACGGTGTTAAGGAGACTCAGCCCTCCGCCGCACACCGCCGGATCACCGTCGGCAGGTATGCCGGCATCCAGGATATACCGGTAAGTCTCTTTATCTACGGAGAAGCGGCAGAGGGAGGCACCGATTACAGCGCGATGCCGCAGTTTAAATATCTCGGCGACGGGGTCTTCGAAGCCTTCACCCAGCTTACGGGCGGCCGGGAATTCCAGTTCATCAACCGCCGCAGCTCCGAATCTCACCGAAGTTTCTGGGTCGGAGACGACGGGGTGCTCTTCGAAGAGGATGCAATGAGTACCGTCCAGAATACTGGGGTTTACCGCATTGTAGTCGATTTCCTGGGGGGAAGAACCACCGTCGAGGAAGTGACCAATATGCGCTGGCACCACAGTTGGGACAATACCGACGAGGCTATGACCTATCAGGGTTATGGAAGATGGACATCTGCCGAGTTTACATTAAGCAACACTTCGGACACCCGCAACTTCTTCTACGCTTCAATCGGCGGTGTGGAATATAAGCTGGGCCATAGGGATGAGAATACGGGGGATATTCCCGACTATCTTACCGGAACCTATTGGAACGTGTTTCTATACGACAGGCCCAATTATGTGAATGCGAGCGAATGGAACTGGTGGCACTGCTATAAGCTGGACGAGGAACTTCTCGGAAACCTTGTAACGATGCATCTCGACCTATCGTCCGACGAGGATAACTACAACTTTTTGATCGACATTCGCAGCACCGCGGCCGATCCGGTAACCGTACTGAACACTCCGACCGACGGATATGAGGTCAATATAAAATCTCTGGGTACCACCTACCCGCTTACGTTCGATTGGGATGCAGTGGACGGCCCGAGCAGCCTGCCCGAAAGGTACGAGATACTGTTCTTCACCGACGAAGAATGTACCAACCAGATCTTCCGCCAGGAAGAGACGGGTATGAACGACGAGATACCGTTTATCCCGGGCAACGGCGGATTGGAAGATTTCATGGATATACCCATCTCCGATCTGCTTGCATTAACTGCCGATATGGAAGAGGACGAGTCGGGCAATATTACCATCTACTGGACAGTACGCAGCCGTATACTCGGTTACAGGACGATGAGTCCCGAGGTACATAAACTCGTTCTGCAGATACCGGTGGTGCCCAAAACCGTTTCGATTTCCGGTAACAGTAGTGAATATGACAACAATACGGCATTGAAACAGGTGGGCGCGGCAGTCGAAGGTAAATTCGAGATCTACGGACGCTTCAGCGGAACCAACTACACATTTACCGACCAGCAGGGTAACGTTTATCGTCTGTCGGGCAACAGCTCCTCCGGTTATACAATCGTTACCGGCACCGGTAACAGCTCGAGTCTCAACGGTATTTACAGGATTACTTTGGACTTTATCGGAGAGACCGCAACAGTGGATGAGATTAACGATGTGCGGTTGTATCAATGCTCCCAGAATGTTGCATACTCTCTTACTTATGAAGGCAAGGGTGTATGGACTCTCGATAACCAGAATATGGGCAGCGGTGACAACAGGTACCTGTTCCGGGTATTTACCAACGGCGCAACATCTTACAATGAAAGGTGGGGAAGCCAGAACCTTAACAATGACCGCGGGCCGGGTGAAGACGGCTTCCAGGAGAGCGGATTCTGGGATATATATGTCTCGAGCGTTCTTGCCGGCCAGTGGGACTATTCCTTCAAATTCTACAACAGCAGGATGAACGGTCTGAACATTTCGGCAAAGGTTTATATGACTCCGAATTCCGAAGCCTACTACCACGAAATAATTTACAACAGCTACGACTAAAAAAGTTAACTTCCCCGGGGGCCGAAAGCCTCCGGGGGAAAAACTAACAAGAGATGAAAAAGATAATTTTATTTTCACTGGCAGCCGCTATGATTTGGAGCTGTGCCGTGGATGACAAATATATCGGCGAAGAGAATCAGACCGTGTTCGATTCTCCCTACGAGATCGACTGGTATGCCGCGGCGGACAGCGCCACAAACCTGATCCTCATAGATAAACATTTTATGTGGAGGGGAGAACGAAGCACCTTCGGTTGGTTCAACCCCATGAGCGACAAGTCCAGCTCCGCCAACAACGGCTACTGGCCTCAAGCTCACTGCATCGACGCCGTAGTGGATGCATACAACCGTACCGGCGACGACTACTACAAAGAGATCATTGAACAATGGTTCGAGGGGGTTCCTAAGTGGCAGTACGGGAAAGATTATAGTTCCAACACTCTCTACAGTAACAGTTATTACGGTAAGTACGGTGTCACCTCGGGGCCGGCCAATAACGGGTGGTGGAACCCGTTTATAGACGATATGGAGTGGATCGTACTTGCGCAGATCAGGATTCACCAGGCGCTTGCGGCCGATCCGATGGTCGAGACCGAATATCTGAGGATAGCCCGTGAAATCTATGACAACTGGATTGTAACTACATGGGATGTAGATGAGAACGGCGGCGGTCTTTTATGGAGCTTCAGCACGGACAAGAGCAAGAATGCATGTTCCAACAGCCCAGGGGCGATTATTGCAGCCCGCCTTTACAACCTCACCGGTGAAGAGCACTACCTGGAAGAGGCCAAAATGATCTACGACTGGGTAAAATGGGCACTGTTCGTTCCCAATACCGGAGCGGTAAACGACAACCTTACCAACGGGGTATTGGGTACCTATATTTCAACCTACAATCAGGGAACATTCCTCGGCGCTGCGCATGAGTTGTATAACATCACGGGCGAGCCGGCATATCTGGAGGAAGCCATTAAGGCAGCCGATTATGTCATAAACCAGATGACTAACGCAAAAGGCATTTTGCCGTCGGCGCATACCAATGACCTGGCCCTGTTCAACGGTATTTTTATCCGTTACCTTACACTTCTTGCTAACGATACGAAGGTGGATAAAAAGACGCGCCAGTGGCTTCACGATTTCATAACCAACCAGGCCATTACCGTCTGGACACAGGGTATCATCAAGGACGACGAGCCGGGAAATATGCTCTTCTCGGGCGACCTCGAACAGCCTGCCTACTGGGTAGTAGAAAACGGTTATACCTGCACGGGTGTCACGATCGTAGAGGCCATGAATATCCTCAAACCGGTCGAATAACACCGTACCGCCACCTTAAACAATGAAAACCGTCAGGTTCATAGTCGCCATTCTCTGCTGCGCATGGTTTGCCTCATGCGCGGCAGGGAGCGGCGATAATCATAACCGGAATATAGAGAGGGCCGGGCAAACGCTCGACTCCCTTTATAAATACTATGCGGTGCCCGGCTCGGGGCTCTTGAGGGAGAATTACCCATTCGCCGAGGATTATACCGCTACCTATTTACATTCCGACCCCCTCTCGCGCCGTCCCAAGGAGTTCGCCTATCTTTGGCCCTTTTCCGGGACATTTTCGGCCGTTAACGCGCTCTATGCGGCAACCGGATCGGATAGATACCTGAATGTCATAGAGGAAAGGGTGCTCCCCGGACTCGAAGAGTACCACGATATGCTGCGGGCTCCGCACGCCTATTCGTCCTATATCAACTCGGCTCCCCAATCGAGCCGCTATTACGACGATAATATATGGCTCGGCATAGAGTTCACCGAACTTTACCGTACCACGGGCCGGCACGATTACCTTTCCCGGGCCGAGGAGATATGGAGGTTTATCGAAAGCGGCAGGGACAGCGTGCTGGGCGGCGGTATATACTGGTGCGAAGAATCAAAAGAGACGAAAAACACATGCTCGAACGCTCCGGCAGCGGTATTGGCGCTAAAGCTATATAAGGCAACCGATAATCCGAGGTATTTCGAGGCGGGAAAATCCATTTACCACTGGACGCGAAACAGGTTAAAAGACCCTTCGGACAATCTTTACCACGACAACATTTCGCCGGACGGAAATATAGACCGGCGTAAATATTCCTACAACAGCGGGCAAATGATCCAGGCCGCGGCACTACTCTACGAAATAACGGGAGAGGAGAGTTATCTCGACGATGCCCGCACGACGGCCCGGGCCGTTTATGACCGTTTCACGCCGGAGCAGCCGCTACCGGACGGAAGGTCTTACCGGGTGCTGGCCGACGGCGATAATTTCTGGTTCACAGCGGTAATGGTCAGGGGATTCTGCGAACTGTACCGGGTCGACCGCGACAGGCAATACATTGCCGATTTTATGCGCAGCCTCGATTATACATGGGAACTCAACAGGGATGCCAACGGTTTGTTCGCGGTAAATTCTCACGGGGAACCGGGTTCGGAGAGATGGCTTCTCGACCAGGCGGCGGCAGTGGAGGTGTACGCCCGTATCGGAAGCCTCGACAAGATCGATCAAATGAATAAATAAAACACCATATACGATGAGAATGAAAATGTTTACGGCGGGTATACTATTTTGCCTTGCCTGCTCCATAGCCGCGGCGACCGGCAGGACAGTCGGCCAAGATCATGGGTTTGAGCATTTCGGCCAGATCCTGTCGGACGGTGCGGTTCTTCCCGCCGACCAACTTTCTTTATCCGTTAGCCCGAAAGCGGACTATA
>JAJBVJ010000025.1 GCA_020859875.1 Rikenellaceae bacterium | reverse complement strand
ATAGAATGCAAGATTCCGGTTCTTGTGATATGGGTTCGATTCCCGTCGGGAGTACAAAAGGCCGCCAGAAGGCGGCCTTTTTTTTATAGATAAGTTTCACAAGTGTCATTATGAATATCGAAATAGAGGAAAATGTCCGGATGATTCAAATTTTTTATATATTTAGCTACTTTTATATAAAACTCAATTTATGAAATATCTCTGGCCAATTCTACTTCTCGCCGCTGCTGCTTGCCTGATCGTTTTTTTTATCCGCAACCGAAAGGATGGTAAAGCCTATCCCGTATCCACACCGCAGAGGATTAAGATAGGGGAGCTACCCGTCGTTATCGATCAACTGCAAAATAAGCGGACGGAGTTCGATTTTATAGGGATAACCTCCAACGGTATCGACTGCATATATGTCGTCAGGGGCGACGGTTGTTTCCATATCGAATATGAAGCCATTGACCGAGACCAATTGGAGTATATCGAAAAAATAAAGGATTTTTGCGAGGATAACGGCTATCCCGTCGTATTGACAACATACGGGAATAAGCCCGATTATCCCTGTGGCGGACCGGCCCCGGTGATAAGGATCGAGAAAGAGATGACGGCCCACCGGATCGTATCCCTGTGCGAAAAGATACAGAGCGAGATATTCGGGAACAACCCGGCTACCGTATACGATGTAGTACCTTAGACTTACCCCCGGTATTTGACCCTCCGCCGGGCAATCCTCCGATACCAGTTCTCAGGCACCTTTATCGAATAAAGCCCTTAGGGGCTGGAGAAACCGGTCGATCAGCCGTTGATTGTACGTAATGATTTCCGCGGTCCCGTCCATTTGCTGGATAAGACCGAGTTCAATGCCGTATGTCGAGACCAAACCCGCCGGGAATTCGACCTGTGCCACATAACCGTCTTCTTCCGGAACGGCGGAAACGGAGGAAATCACTCCTCGAAGCTGACCGTATTCCATATAGGGAAAGCCGTTCAGTTTTACATTAACGAATTGGCCCGTCCGTACTTTGCCGAAACCGTACGTCGGGATTGCAAGGCGACCTATAAGTGATGCGGGACCGGAAGGAATGATCGTCGCCACCCTTTCTCCCGATTGAACCGATTGGCTGGTGCTCCAAAATTTGGTGTATACTACTTTCCCTTCGATCGGGGAGATTATCAGGTATTGGTACAGCCACTGGTCGAGTTGGGAGGTTAAGAGCTGGCAGGCGTTGGAAACGGAGTTTTGATAGCCCGAAACCTCATTTTCCTGCTGCATGGTAAGCTCCACCAACTGCTGCTCCTGCTGTAATATTATAAGTTCCGCATTGATCAGATTTGCTTTTATGTTGTCCAGCGAAGCCTGATTCTGCAAAGAAGAGCGCTGCGACTGTGAATATTCATATCCGGAAATCAAATCTCTGGCGAAAAGGACCGAATCGCGCTTCAGATTGATCGATTCGAGTTCGAGATCCTTTTCCTGTTTTTCCTCCTGGGAAACCAGATAGGAATAATATTCCCGGTTCTTGACTATCTGGTCGGTGACAAGTCTCTTTTTCTTTTCGATATTGGCAGATTCGATATAGTGTCTGTACTCGGCACAGGCCCTTAAAAAATCGGAATAATAGCTTTGCAGCTCCCCCAGGTCGTAACGGGGGGAAAGCCACGGGGCGAAGACCAGTTCGGAAAAATCGAGGCCATGGCTATCCCGGAGCCTACCGTGGAGAAATACGACCGAGTCGTAATTGGCCGTATTATATAATAGGGCGACCGGTTCGCCGGCGGCGGCATACTGCCCCTCTTTTTTAAAAAGTATGTCTATCCGGCCTGAGGTGCGGGCTACAAGATCCGCAGGAGGATTTACCGTGGTAATGACAACCGTCGCTTCCACTGTCTGCGGATATTTAATGAAATAACAGCCTGCGATCATTCCGACGAAAATCGCAAATATGACGGTAATGCCCCACCTTGTAATCCAGGAAGGTAGTCTACCCAGTATTTGCTGTGTCTCCTCGCTATGGAATTCAAAATCCGGCATCAGCTTCCCAATTCTAATTGGTTCCTGATCAACTCGTAATAATATCTTTTATTTGCGACGAGCAGATCGTGGGTTCCCTGCTCTACGATCCGGCCCTTGTCCAGCACCACGATATTATCGGCATTTTTAACCGTACTTATCCTGTGAGCCACGATGATTACCGTTTTACTTTCGAACAGCTGCTGGAGATTTTCCATTATCACTCTCTCGTTGTTCGCATCCAAAGCATTTGTGGCTTCGTCGAAAAGCATATAATGTGAATTCTTATATGCAGCCCGGGCTATCAAAAGGCGCTGTTTCTGACCGCTGCTCACACCCTGCCCTTCTCCGCCGATCCTGGTTTTCAGCCGGAGTGGCAACCCGTCTATAAAATCCTCTATATTCGCCAGTTCTACGGCAGAGCGTATCTTCAGGCGGTCGGGTATTTCATCCGACACCGCAATATTATTTTCTATGGTATCGGAAAAAATATAACCCTCCTGCATCACCACACCGCAATTTACCCTCCAGTGAGATTTGTTGTAACCGGCCAAATCAACCCCGTTCATAAGTATTTTCCCCTCGACCGGTGGATAGAAACCAAGAAGCAGTTTGAGCATGGTCGTTTTCCCGCTTCCGCTGGCCCCTACTATTGCCGTGACCTTGCCCGGGGGAATGAGTAGATTTATATCTTTCAATACTTTTTCGGAATAGGGGCCTTCGTACTGGAACATCACGTTTTTGAATTCTATTTCGGCATGCCCGGGAATATCGCATATCTTCTCGGAATTTTCGGGGTCTTCGTCTTCCCGTTCATGTATTTCTCCCAACCTTTCCAGGCTGATCCTGGCATCCTGTGTCTCCTGCACGAAAGAATAAACTGGCTCACGGGGGCGTTTAACTGCCCTATAATGTATTGAAGGGCGGTCATCATACCCAGGGTCATGTCACCTTTTATCACGGCGGAAGCGGCGATAAACGATATGAGTATATTTTTGGTCTGGTCGATAAACGTACCGCCCACCTCCTGCGCCTGGCTCAACCGCAGACCTTTGATCCTTACATTGTATAGCTTCACCTGTATGCGCTCCCACTCCCACCTTTTTTGTTTTTCGCAGTTATTAAGCTTTATCTCCTGCATACCGTTTATCAACTGAACAAGGTTGCTTTGGTTGGCGGCGGACTCCTGGAACCGCATATAATCCAGTTTTCGGCGTGTTTTAAGAAAGATCATTATCCAAAGCACGTATAAAACGGTCCCGAGTAGGAATACACCGAGTATTAATGCATTATATCCCGCCATTATGAAGCCGTATATCACGAAAGTGAAAACGGCCATTACCATACTGATGATCGATCCGGTCAAAAAGTCCTGGATTCTGCTGTGGTCCCCGATCCGCTGCATAATATCCCCTACATTCTTCGAATCGAAGAAAGAGATGGGAAGTTTCATCAGCTTACTCAAAAAGTCCGAAATCAGCGATATGCTTATACGGGAGGTCATATGCAGCATGAGCCAGCTGCGGATAAGGTTATTGGCCATCTGTCCAAGCACAAGCATCAGTTGGGCGATGAGAATAACGACCACAAAGCCGACGTTGTTCGTCCCGATACCCACGTCCACAACCGACTGTGTCAGGAAAGGGAAAATGAGGCTTATTACACTTCCGGTCAAAATGGCCAAAAGCAACTGGATCAGATATGATTTATATGGCCTTAAGTATTGAAGAAGGTAACGGAAATCGAACACCCGTTTTTCACTACCCGGCTGCTCGTAAAACTCGGGAGTCGGCTCCAGAAGAAGCGCCAATCCCGTTTTTTTCATATTTAACGGGTCCGCGACGATCCAGGATTTGATGAATGTTTCCTTGTCATACTTCAACAGGCCGGCTGCAGGGTCGGCTACATGGACGTATGTTTTGTTCTTTTTCTGCTCTATTTTATATACGACCACGAAATGAGACTGGTTCCAGTGGACGATGCAGGGAAGGCCGGCTTTGCAGGCAAGCTGTTCGAAATCGATAGAGACTCCCGTTGTCCGGAACCCGATGGCTTCCGCAGCATCGCTGATACCGAGCATTGAAACCCCGCTCCGGGTGATGTGGCACCGGTCGCGCAACCCGGGAAGCGAATAATATTTCCCGTACCATGCGCAGATCATCCGCAGGCACGACGGACCGCAGTCCATCATTTCCAACTGCTTATAGAAGGGAAATTTCATGGATCGGACAAATGTGATATGCTATTATAAATACTCCATGACGATAATTCAAAATGTGTGAAGACCCCCCTCGGGGATGGTTTAACCCGGGGGGTATAAGCCGCATTTTATCAAGTCGATACCGGGAGTCGTTTCCCGATGCCGTTGGATTAATATAACCAATACAACAGTGGTTCGTCACAATAACGTCCGAAAATAATAAAAAAAGGCCAAAAAGTTACTATGTAGGATTTTTGCTGTTTTCGATAGCAACCATGGAGCGCTTAAGCTTTAACAAGTACTTACGAATAAAAAGAGGATAATTTTTATAGTCCCCTTAGTTGCAGGGGAAGGATTAACTGCGCATTTGCATCCGCAAATGCTTGTTTTCTTACTTCGCGCCTCGGCATAGCTCAAATGAATTTACTCTGCCCTAGCTCCTAAGACAATCCGAACCTGCGGTTCGGTCCTTCCCCCGCTACTAAAA
>JAJBVJ010000214.1 GCA_020859875.1 Rikenellaceae bacterium | reverse complement strand
CTGCTGTTATGTTCCTGTCATGGTATTTTCGGCCCGTTTTATCCGGGATGCTCATTGCCAATCCCGTTTTAAGCGGCGGCCGTCCCTGCTTCCGGAGTATCTTCCGGATCTCTTTCCACTGACCTAAGTAGTAGGGCCAGCCTGCTCTGTTCCTCTATTTTCACGGCCCGGTCTCTGCACCGGCAGAGCTCGGACATTGGATACCATATTATTACGGCCTCTTTCCACGCCGCTTTCTTTCCCCATCGGTGGTTTTTTTACTCCGGCCGCGGCTGATTTTATTCCGGAATAAATGCACCTTTGCTAACTCCATACGCCCTCCGCCGGTTGGGTCTGCGGGATTAAAAGAGGAGAGACACCGGTGTCTCTCCTCTTTTATTTGGGCTTCATTATTATATCGAAAGTATTTTGACAGTGCTGAGCAGGTCGCGGTTGATGGGTTTGTCCTTGCGGATGGCTTTTGTAAAGGGAACATAAACAAGCTCTTCGTTCTGGATGCCGACCATCACATTTCGCTGCCCTTCGAGCAGGGCGTTGATCGCCGCTTCGCCCATCCGGCTGGCAAGTATGCGGTCGCTCGCAGTGGGTGACCCGCCCCTCTGGATATGGCCCAGGATGGTAACCCGCACGTCATATTCCGGGAATTCGGTCTTCACGCGTTCGGCCAGGCCGAGCGCCCCGCCCGTGAGTTCGCTCTCGGCGACCAGCACGATACTGCTGTTCTTACTCTTGCGAAAGCCGTTCTCTATGAGTTCCGAAAGCTGGTCGACTTCGGTGGCGATCTCGGGAATGATCGCTGCCTCGGCACCAGTGGCTATGGCCCCGTTCAGGGCGAGAAAACCTGCGTTGCGGCCCATCACCTCTATAAAAAAGAGCCTCTCGTGCGAACTCGCCGTGTCGCGTATCTTGTCTACCGCCTGCATAATCGTATTGAGTGCCGTGTCGTAGCCGATGGTAGTGTCGGTGCCGAACAGGTCGTTGTCGATGGTTCCCGGCAGTCCCACGATAGGTATGTCGTATTCGGCGGCGAATATCCGCGCTCCGGTCAGCGAGCCGTCGCCGCCGATCACCACCAGGGCGTCGATGCCCTCCCGGCACATATTGTCGTAGGCCACCTTGCGCCCTTCGACGGTCTGGAATTCCGCACTGCGGGCGGTCTTGAGGATCGTTCCCCCCTGCTGGATTATATTGCTGACGTTCTGCGTCTGGAAAGGGATTATCTCTCCCGAGATCAAGCCCTTGTAACCACGCATGATTCCTTTGACCTCCATTCCGTTGAAGATGGCGGTACGGGTGACCGCCCGGATGGCGGCGTTCATTGCGGGGGCGTCTCCCCCGGATGTGAGTATTCCTACACACTTGATATTATGCATATCTCCTCCAAATATTGATTTTCAAGGTACAAAGTTAGGAATAATATTATAAAATTTTTTAAAAATCCCCGTTCGACCACCGGCTTAACGATAAAGTAACGTAGCCAATCACAACAGACGGATGCCCCGGCAGAAGGCACATCCGTCTTTAGGGATGCAAACCCTATGCTATTTATCTTCTTTTGACCATCAGCGACAACCCGGCCGCGATCAGGATCGCCGGAAGGATCACCCGGCCGACGGGAATACCGGACCCGAACCAGTCGGTCAGGGCGAAAGCCAATCCGGTCGCCAGGAGCGCCCCGCCCGTAATCCATCTTCGCAGAAGCAGGAAATATCCGCCGAGGGCCATCAGCAATGTTTGCCACGAAAAGAACCGGTCGAAGAAGATATTGCTTATGACATTGAAATTATACAGCATCCACACGATCCCGCAAAGGGTCACGGCAGCGCCCAACAACAATCTCTTTCCCTGCCCCTGCGGATCTTTTCCTTTACCGGGTATCATATTTTATCTTTTATTCCATCGTGAACTAAAGCGGGCGGTCATTGAACTTCCGGGGTTTGAGACAATTCCTCATCCTGCCCGGCGATAGTATCGGGTTCGGAAAGGGCTCCGGTGCTCTCCAGCGGCCTTACTATTTGCGGCAGCCCGCCGCCTTCCATGCGCTCCAGCGAGTCGCGGTAAAGGTGCACGTTCTCTTCATATATCTTCCACCCCTGGTCGGCGTCGGGCTGATCGACATTTTCATACCCGTAGCCCATATTTCCGAGATCCCGCCAGCTGAGGCCGTTCGATACTACGGTGACCGTAACGAATACCGTCATCAGCGCCCACATTCCACCGAGAATCCACATCAGCCTTGCGTTGTTTCTCTTTCCCAGTGCCAGCCTGATCACCTGGTAAACCAGCATAACCAGCGGGATAAGAATCACCCCGAGCAACATTGCGGTGAATATGGGGCCTATGGTTCCGCTCAGTACATCCACCGCACCCCCCGATACCCACGTGCTGCCGGCCAATACCCCCACGATCCCGACAAGAATACCCAGGGCCGTTATCGCTACGATGAACCCGATCAGCAGCAGTACGAGTTTTATCCCGAAGAGGATAATAATTCCGAGGATCGAAAATATTTTAGAGAAAACCCCCTGGCTCTGTCCGGCTTCGGTGGCGGCTCCCGCTGCCGACATCTCCCGTTCTATTTCCGATACGGTGATCCTTCTGCCCTGCATTTCTAGTTTCTGACGCGGGGTCTTGGCCGCGGGCACCGCAAACCACAGGATGATATAGAGCAGGCACAGGGCCCCGAATAGGGAACCGAGAAAGGCATTGAGAGAGTGGAAACCCACGGAGGGAAACAGTATAAGGAGAAAAAGCGGTGAGACGAACCCTATGCGGACGATCACCGGGTCTATATCGAAATAACTGGCCAGCCCGTTACACACCCCGCCCAGCTTCGCCCCCTCCCGGTTGCGATAGAGGCGCCGGGGAAATGAGGAATCCTCCACTGTGCGGGCAGATGCCGGTGTCCCGTCCCCCACCTCTTCGGGCGTTCCCATCTGGCCGATCACCTCTTCCGCCGTGGCTCTGTCCACCACCTGCTCACAGCTCTGGCGCGAGAGGATGATCTCCACCATCCGGGCTTCGATGTCGGCGATGATCTCCTGCCCGTCGGGATTGGAGCGGTATATTTCCGTGAGTTTTTCGATATAGCTCTCCGTTATTTCGTATGCGTCTTTGTCGAAGACGAATCCTATGCCTGCCAGGCTTGCCTTGATTATCTCTTTCATAAAGCTGTTTTTTATTTTTCTAAAAGATCCGTTTCTACACTATTCCTTCCCGCGGATAACGTTTATCTGCTGCACCAGTTCGTCCCATGCCGTGTCGAGTTGACCGAGAAGCCGGCGCCCGGTGTCGGTGATGGTGTAATATTTACGGGGCGGCCCCTGCGTGGATTCTTCCCAGCGGTAGGAGAGCAGTCCCTGGTTCTTTTGCCTTGTCAGAAGGGGGTAGAGAGTGCCTTCGACGACGATCATCTCGGCCTGTTTGAGCTCCGATATGATTTGTGAAGCGTAGGCGTCGTTGCGCGAGAGTATCGAGAGTATACAGTATTCGAGTATGCCCTTGCGCATCTGCGCCTTTATGTTGTCTGCGCTCATAATTGGCCTCCTTTCCTGTTTCGTTTGGTTTTCCTGTAACAGCCATGATCCGCCATTTTCGGCTCGAGGGGAACTACGATCCATAGTATCACGTAGAGCCAAAAGCCTGCGCTGCCCATACAGAACAGCAGGAACATAATCACTCTCACCAGGGTGACGTCTATCCCGAAATACCGGGCCAGTCCGCCGCATACCCCTCCGAGTATCTTTTCGTAGCGGGAACGATAGAGCTTCCCTTCGATCCGGCCCCCGACCGGGGTTCCGTCCGGGTTTCCGGTGGTGGGGTCGTATTTCTTCTCCCCGAAATCCTCCGCACTTCCGATTATGGCGATCGCCTTTTTTACCAGGCCGAGCGTTACGACCTGTGCGTTGAAATTGAGGTTTTCCCGGAAGATATCCGCCGTACGCGACTCGATATCCTCCATCACCTCCTGCCTGTCCGAATCGTACAGCCTGGAGCGGATATCGTCCAAATAGCCTCCCAGGGTGTAGTATGCGTCTTCGTCAATGGTAAACGCTACGTTCCCTATATTGACATTGAGCGTCTTTTTCATCTCCCTAATTATTATTTGTACTTAAAATTTTGTGACTAATCTCTTTCGGTATTGCAAATATATGAATTTATTTTAATACTATGCAATACCTACTACTAAAATTATGCAAATATTTTATTTTTCTGAAAAATGTAATCTTTCACGCGTAATTCCCCACTGCAGCGGAACGCCCCTGGGTCACCGCCCCCCCGGCGGCCAGACATTCCTGTGCAGATATTTCTCTACCGGCTCGCCTATCCGAATGCAAGGTTATTTTTTCGCCACTTTTTACCTTGATGCAAAAAGTGGCACAAAAACATCAAGGCCTGACCGGCTTTCCCCCGCCGAATGTTTACAGCTCGGAGCACTAAAATTTTTAACACTCATTATTCCGATACCTCGGAATAATTCAGACAGGAAAAAATTTCTTACGCGCTCCTTCGCTCATTCGGCGGTACGCCGGAGGGCCACCCCTGCCGGCAGCCTAATCCCTTATCCGGCGGAGCCGGAACCGACGAACGAAGCGGGAGGAGAGACTGCTCGCAGGCTCGACCCCGCAAGGAGGAGGAAGACCGAAGGTCATCAACCCCGCCGTTTTTAGCCGGAGCAGGGAAAAAGTTGCGTGAGGGAGATCACCCGTAATATCGTGTATGGA
>JAJBVJ010000088.1 GCA_020859875.1 Rikenellaceae bacterium | reverse complement strand
GAAGGGATGTTCCGGGTCGTGGCGTACGTCGAAGATAGCTTCTCCGTCGATCCTCACGCGCCGCTGGCGGCCGAAGATAACGGGATATTCCAGGGTGGTTCCCGAGTTCAGCCATACGGATGTTCCGTCGCCGAGCTCTATGTGGATCCGCTGGCCGGCGGGAACGTTCAGGGTGGTGGTTTGCGAGGATAGCCGGCGGTGGTGCACGTTTTCCTTATACTGGCCGAAGGCCAACATAAGAGCCACCGCAGCCGCTACGGCCGAGGCGGCCGCGGCGATCCTGCGAAGCGAGGATCTTCCGGAGGATCTCTTTTGGAGGGCTGCGGGGACTCCGACACAGAGCACATCGTAGAGCGCCCTCTCTTTTTCGAAGGCGGCGCGGTTCGCAGGGTCGGAGTCGATCCAATCCATAATCTGCTCCTCCTGTGCGGGGGAAGTCTGCTTTTGAAAAAAGCGGTATAGTAGTTCCTGATCCATTATATGATTATATAACAAGTTAGAGGTCGGGGCTGACAAAATATTCCGGGATTTTTTTATAAAAAAATCCCGGTCAACGGTTTAGGAGAATAAAAATGATTATGAAATAATCCTTCAAAACGGCCCTGAAAAGGGCCAGGGCCTTCTGCAGTTCGTAATTCACTTTTCGAGGATGCAGCTTCATTTCGAATGCTATCTCCTTATGGGTCTTGCTCTCATGCCTGCTGGCCAAAAATATTCTTCGGGTAAGTTCCGGCATGGAGGCGAGCTGCCGGTCTATGATATTTTGCACCTCCCGGTCGAAGATATGGCCCGGATCGCCCGATTCGAGAGAATTTATACTGGAAAGGAGCACCCTGCGCTGAAGTTCGGACATGTTTTTCTCGACCCTGGCATGCACCTTCTGCTGCTTGAGCCAGTTGAGACATCGGTTTTTTACGGTCGCCATGATATAGCCCGCGACATTGGTGTCGGCAGGAAGCTTGCCGCGGTTTTCCCAGTAGGCCAGGAAACTGTCCGAGACTATATCCTCGGCCGCCTCTTCGTCCCGGGCATAGTTCAATGCCACCCGAACGAAACGCCTACGGTAGAGGTCGACCACCTCGGATGTATCTTCGACAGTGAGGGTAAGGTTCGGTGACTGTTTCATGGCAGGATTGTGGGTCGGTCGACAAATATAATGAAATTTTCCGAACAGTCGCAAAAGGCCTCCGTTCGGTTGCAGCACCATACCCGGCTATATATCCCGGGGATGGATGGGTCAATCATTATATGGTATCGAGCAGAATGCGCAGCGATTCTATATCAGATTTCCAGTCGGTGGCGGGGTCGAGGGTGGAAAAACGCCCGAGAAGTTCCATCAACTCCTCCCGCCGGGTGATCCGCTCACCTTCGCCCAGGACGATCCGCAGTTTCTCGGCCATCTGGATCCCGTCGACGAGCTTTTCGAACCGGATAGACGATCTCGCCCCGGGATATACCATATATGTATCTCCGGCCGGCCATGTGCGAAACCGAGAATCGGTCAGCGGATTTTCGACCCACGAGTTGAAAGCCCACCTTAGAAACCCGTCGTAGCCGTTGGCAACTCCGTAGAGGGCGGCATATACCGCTTCACAGGGATCGGAGCAGGTTAACATATTGGGGAAGGGATCCCCGCAGCAGACGTACCAGGTCGTTATAAGCCCCTTCTGCCGGCGGTAGGCCATATCTTCGGGGTCGACCGGACAGTCCGCCCCGACGCAAAGGTTGCGGATGTCGGGGTAATTGCGGTAGCTTTTATGGTTGTCAGCCAGGGAGATACCCAGCTCGGGGAACGATCCGGTAAGTAGTTCCATCGCGTATTCCATATCCCGGGGCGAACGTTCGTCCATAGCGATACAGGTGATCTCGAGCCAGCCCCTTTCCCGCAGGTGGGCCGTAAAATCGGTGAGGAACGGCACCCACATTTCATAAAAGACCACGCTTCCCGGGTCGGCCCGGACGGTGACGGTTTCCCCCGAGGAACTGTCGAAGTAATGGAGCTCGTTGTTCCAGGGAAGCAGCGAGTAGCAATTTATCATCCGGTCTATACCGAGCCCGAGCATAAGCTCCACCCACCGGTCGAAAACCGTGTAGTCGTAACTCCACGTGCCATCTTCGAGTTTCCTCCATAAGATCATATCGGCATAAGGGTCGTATGTCTGGACATTCCAGGGGTCTTTGTTCAGGGTCGCCGTTATAACCTTCTGGCCCGCCCCGGCCAGCATTTTCATCTGCGGGACGAGAAGGTCGAAATGTTCATCGCTCCATATCTCTACCCCGGCCACCCGCGCCACCGCCGAGGGATGTTGCCATAGGTCGAGGAAATATTCCCACCGGTCGGAGGGGGGAAGGGTCCGCGGCGATACCACCAGGTGGAGCTCCATCCGGCCGACCTTCTCTCCGCCGCTGTAAATTACAACGGGCGCCTTGTAGAGGCCGGCGGCGGCCGCCGCCGGTATATCCACGGTGATCCAGACCGGTCGGACACTCTTGCCGGGAAGGTCGTAATATGGAAGGGGGTCGAGCATATCGGCAACAAGCCTGGAGGCGAAATCCTCAGGCTGTCGGTAGCCGCACCCGGGGCCGAACTCGTCGGTCATAACGTAGCGGGCGAAGCGAACCCGTGAGTTGTCGGCGGTTATTTTGTCGTTTTCACCCGTAAAGTCGCCGATGTTGCATACCACCTGCGGGTGTTCTTCGGCGCTGAAGAGCAGTACCTGTGCTGAAACCTTCTCCCCTCTCCAGCCGGAGATTATACCGGTATGGACGTTTCTAAAAGAGGGTACCACCGACCGGCGGTACTGACGGTCGGCAGGGGCGAAAGTATATTCGAGCCCGGCGCCCACCGCACTCCAGTCGGAGAGGGTATCGGCGGTGGGGTCGGCCATCTCGGCGAATGTCTCGTACCTCGGCAGGGGTTTGTTACCCCCTGCACAGGATACCGATATAATGAGGACGGAAAGTGCGGACACGCTCCGGCAAAGGCCGGAAATCGAAGGAATTTTCATTTCAGGATAAGTTTGGTTCAGCTCCGCTAAGATAGCAATAAATCGCCCGCGGTCATAAAATTTCCCGAACGAGCCGGGCGGCCCGGGCCATTCCTTCGGCAAAAGGCTTGCGGATAAGGGTAATCGGATTACGTACCAGGGAGATGTCCGGATCGCCCGGGTCGATCACAACGACGGGTATGCCGACCTTTACATAACTCACCAGTGAGGCTGCCGGGTAGACAGCAAGGGAAGTCCCCGCCACGATCAACAGGTCTGCCCGGGAAACAATTTCGCACGCTCTGTCGAACATGGGCACGGATTCCCCGAAAAAGACAACGAAAGGGCGCAGAAGCGAACCGTCGGGAGCCCGCTCTTCGGGGTTTTGCTCCCAGCCTTCGATGGGGACGATCCAGTTCCGGTCGATGGTACTTTGCAGTTTGCGAAGCTCCCCGTGCAGGTGCACCACGCGGGAGCTTCCTGCCCGCTCGTGCAGGTCGTCTATATTCTGGGTGACGATATCGAGGTGGAAATCCTCTTCCATCCCGGCAAGGGCCGAGTGGCCGGCATTGGGTCGGGCCGAAAGGAGCTCCCTGCGGCGAAGGTTATAAAATTCGATGACCGTGGGACGGTTGCGGGCCAGTGCCTCGGGGGTGCATACATCTTCGATCCGGTAGTGAGCCCACAGCCCGTCACTGTCGCGGAATGTGGACAGGCCGCTTTCGGCGCTTACCCCGGCTCCGGTAAATACGGCTATTTTTGGTTTGCGCTCCATTTGGCCCGGCTTTCGAGGGCTTTTTTGAGGCATACGGCAAGCTGGTCGGCGCAGGAGGTACCTTTGTCCTTACACTCGACCCCGGAGAGTCTCCGGATCACATCCTCCGCCTTCATGCCGCGAACGAGCGCATCGATAGCTTTGGCATTGCCGTTACAGCCGTGGGTAAATGAGACATGGCTTACGGTGTCGCCCGAGATTTCCACTTCGATAAGTGTAGTGCATACTATGGGCGAGGGTATGAGCGTATAATTAATCTTCTCCATCGGGGATAATCGTTTTATCGGTAAATAATATCCCGTCGAGGTGGTCTGTTTCGTGCTGGAAAACGATGGCCGTAAAGCCGTCGATCGTTTCCCGGCACAGGCCGAAGTCGGTGGGGCGGTTATATTCTATTGTTATGCTGCGGTGGCGCAGAACACTTTTGCGTACGTCGGGGATGGAGAGACAGCCTTCGGGACTTTCGACCATCTCGGGTGAGGCCTCGACGATCGAGGGATTGAGATAGCATTCGAAAGGCTCCCCCTCCTTGTCAAAGCGCTGTACGAGGATGATCCGTTTGGAGATTCCCACCTGCGGTGCCGCTATGCCCACGCCCGTATTGTCGGGATCGGTGACCGTTGCGAGCATCCTTTCCACAAGGCGCCCGAAATCTTCCGCACCGACGATGGAGGCATTTACCGGATCGCACCTGCGCCGCAGTATCTCCAGATCATCATTGTCGTCCACGGTATAGAGCCTCAGTGCCGGATAGTCCTGGCCGCTGTTTATCACGGCCGTTTCCCTCCGGTCGAATCCACCCTCAGAAGAGGCGGCGGCCATTACGGATATTAAAATATACAAAGATGCAGAGAACATGCGATACTCATTCGGGTTTGTGCAAAATTAGCGTATTTTTCGCCGAAAAATGTAAAAACCAGTGGCTATATTTGTGGTTACAAGAGTTATAAATTACGTTTTTTT
>JAJBVJ010000190.1 GCA_020859875.1 Rikenellaceae bacterium | reverse complement strand
CCCCTACACACATCTCGTGGGGCCCCCGGTTCCCCCCCGGGGGCCCCCAACACACCACCCCCGTGGGGGTCGCCGTGGTTTTTGTGTTGTGGGCCCACCAGGCTATTCAAGCTCTAATAATTTAAGTTCTCCAATCGCCATTATATCGATTATGTCGAAGCTAGAATAACCCCCTGCCAACCTCCTGCATTTACTTTCCTACTTACTATATTCAATAAAGTGAATTGTATTTCCTTTTCGCCGTAGCCGATTTAATGCATTTTTTTATTCTTCCGGTTGATTATACCAATTTTTTAACTATTTTGCACATCAACCAACCCAAACACCGTATGTTCCGGACATTATATTAGAACATTTTGGCTCGTCGCCACAACATATATCAGGGATACCCCGATATATTGACCGGATAATTCTGTTGTTATAACAAGACATACATTCCCATCATCAACCTCAACCCTTCTCTTAAACCCTAAAAAATGAACAGGCAATTTCTTCTGGTGGGAATTTTGTCCATCGCATCCATTTTCCCGGTACAAGCCCAATTCGAGGGCCAGCATGAATTTATCCAGATTGCATCCCCGCAGGTAGCGGAAATGATCAGGTACGACAACCATATGGGGCCGTCCAATACCGGAAAGGCCGAATTTGAGATCCCCCTTATCACGATAGATGATCCGGATTTCGACGTATCGATCCTCCTGAGCTATAATTCCTCCGGCATGAAGGTTTCTTCACCTGGAAACTATGTCGGCATGGACTGGTCGTTGAAAACCGCCGGTGTAATTTACCGCGAAGTGCGGGGAATGCCCGACGACCATCCGCAAAAAGACGGCGTTTATTATGCTACGGGATTTCTTGAAAATGTTAAATATCCAGCTTTCAACCAATCGGCTATTGAAAATGCACTCTTTTCCAATCCCGAGGGTTATTATAGGGACAACCTATATCCCTACGGTGATATTACCCCGGAGATCATGTTCAACGGTTCACGCAGGGAAGCCAATTCGGATGTATACCATTTTAATTTCGGCCGGCATGCAGGTAAATTTATGATCAATTACGACGGTACGGTAAGCGTAGTGTCATATACCGGCGGCAAATATGTCGTAAACCTGGGAAATTATAAAATGCAAACCAGCGGTTCGGCAATTTACAATACGGGTATATCGATAAGAACCGACGACGGATATGTATATAACTTCGGAGGAAACATTGGGGCTATTGAATATACGGCGGCATCGTGGACAACGTCACGAGATCTAGACCAACAACAATCGATAACCCGACGGCCACCGATACTTATAAATGCATTTCATCTAACATCAATAACCGCTCCGAACGGCCGGTATCTCCTGATCAACTACGTAAACAATGTACCGGATAGTTTTCACGATTTCCCACTGACGCTTTTCCAACCGAGTAATTTCAATAACCTTGTCTCCGGACAAGCCCATTGGAATTATGTTTTGGATATCCGCCCATATGAGAGGGTGCAGGTAAATAAAGGGGTGGATTTTATGAATGGAAATCAATATTATATTACAGCTTCCGACGTTAGCAGCATTCAGACCAAGACCGGATTTACACATACCCTCACAAAAATAGCCCTGATCAATACGATAACTATCGACGACCAGGTGATTCAATTTTCCTATCTGGATAGGGAGCAGCCAGTGGTGGAGTATAATAATAACTACGATGCAACCGAATTTGCAACGGTATGCGGCGTACGCCTCGAAAGAATAAACGCCCCTTTCGGAATCTTAACGGGAGGTAATTTTATATACCGCTATTATTCGGGCAGAATGTACCTCCGCCAGGTATCCAACAAATTCGGAAATTATATATTCGATTACGAAACAGGAAGACTAAACTCCCTTCCCGAAATTAAAACAACGAGTATAGATCATTGGGGTTACTGGAACGGAGCCTCGAACGGAACAAAACTTGTTCCGTCATATACGAGCGTCGTAAACACCCAGGACGTTACCTATACCGGCAACCAAAGAGAGCCGCATTCCGGTTATAATAATGCGGGACTACTTAAAAGAGTAACATTTCCTACGGGCGGGTTCACCGAATTTACTTACGAGCCGCATTCATACTCATCTGCCATCGAGCAGTTAAGCCGAGATGGATTTAGAAAAGTGCTCCGGCAGAACAGCGGCAGCTTGAACCGTGAAGCCGGAGGTGTCCGCATAAAGAGAATGGAATCTTTCCTGGAGGAGGGGAAGCCAGATAAAACCACGGAGTTTTTTTACACCGACACCCTGGGTTCGGCCCGTAGCAGCGGATTAATGATGTACACTCCCCGCTACCATTTTCTGGAGCGGATATCTTATTTCGTCAGCAGTACGGTATTGAATAAAAGAGATGATTTCGTACATCTCGACGGAGCGGGAGTAGTAAACAGACCAGCGGGTGAGCATATACAATATTCAACCGTCATTGAAAAAACAGGGAATAATTATAAGCTGGTTAAATTTACGGATTATGCCACCAACCCGGATATATATACCGAAACCTCGCCATATAAACCTTATCAAAACAATGGGGATGAATCGATATATTTTGATGTAGCCCGGGACGTTGATTTTTATAAATGGTATATGGCTGACCTCGAAGATATGTCGCACGAACGGGGTAAGGTACTTAGCGAATCCCATTTCACCGCAGAGGGCATGGCCTCTTACTCCAAATATACGTACGGACGCTTTGGAACGGATAAATACGGAGTCTACCTCGATAAACCGGATGTCGGGAACTCATGGTTCAATCTCTATTACCGAATTTGTAGGGAGCCGCTCCATAACTATATGACAACTTCTCGGACAGTTACAGAATTCTCGGGTGCCGCCGCCCGGGAAACCACCCGAAATTATACATATGACAGCGAAGGATACTTAAAATCCGAGACTACCATTACTTCCAAAGGGGAGACGTTACTTACAACATATACATATGCGCTCGAGCGGACCGGCGGCTATTACGAGGTTATGAGAACAAGGAATGCCAATCCCCTTATAGACCAGGAGGTAACACTATTAGGGGAGAGCGGCGAAAAGCCCCTTTATTCCCGCTCCACAATCTACGGCCCGGGCGATTACATGACCGGCATGGATTGGCATGTGGTTAAAAACGTCAAGACTACGATTGGGGCAGATTCAGAAAATTACAGTTTCTTTCCGCACGATTATTACTATAATCCCATGGAAATTACAAAGAACGGACTTTTAAAGCAGGTCGTAATTTGGGGACATAAGGGAAAATGGCCGATCGCCGTAATAGAAGGATCGAGTTATGATGAAGTTAAAAGGGCGCTGGGGTTTAACGACTCACAAATGGGATATATATTCACACAACCGGCTTCTCCCGACGCCAATTTCTATATCCTGGTGGGGCGGCTAAGATCCCTTTTGCCGCATGCAAGCGTAACCCTTTACGAATATAACAGCCGCTGGAAACTTTCACGCATTATAGAACCAAGCGGAGAAGAAACATGTTTCACCTACGCAGGCAGCGATCTGATAGAGGCTTACCGCATAATAAACGGACAAAAAGTGGTAATTCAATCCAATAATTACAACTACAACATCAACCCTTCCAACCCTTGATACAATGAAAAAGAATATTTCGATCATCATATTATATGCCCTTTTCGGACTTATATTCTGTCAACGGGTATATTCCCAACAGACCGAGCCCATATCCGGTCCTCACCAGCTGAATGACCGGATGTGCCGGGATTATCGCCTTCTTGAAGGAAACTTCATGTTCATAGACGAATATAACACCGGACTGATTATAGGCAACTGGTTCGGAAGAGAGGGAAGCGATGCCGAGTACCGCTTTACAATCGAAGAGCCTATGGCCATATCCATTCATTTCGAAACATCCTACGTGGCCTCCACTGCGTTCTATTTTTTTCGGAAGATACCGGAGCTCAGCTCCGAGGGTTATTTTTTGATGGATGAAAAAATGTTCTCAACGGATTATGACTATGAGCTGATGGAATCCATTTACGGGGAGCAAGCTTTTTATTGGAACACTACACCTGGTTGGCATACCCATTACAATGCCATACTCGAGCCGGGTGAATACGCTTATATAGTCGAAGGCGTTTCCGTACGTCTCGGCCCTCAGAACGGGCCCATAATAAGTACTTTCGCAGGTACGACATTGGAGTATTCCCCTATTAATCTACCCTTCTTCGGTAAAGACCCTGTATGGCCTTTTAGTTTCGGGAAAATATACCAGCTCCCCGAAGAAAGGGAATATACACAGCCTATGGAATGGTTTTGGAATGTTTCGGACGGACCGGGAGTGGATAGTTTCTATGAATTCGACGTACAAATAGATGGCGCCTATCTGACCATGGAGGTAAGTTGTCTCAAATCCAGCAGCATGACATTCCATATGTTCAATCCGAACCAAGGACGGTTGTCATCCATGCAAATAGATAACGAAGACCGTTCGCCTGCACAATTTACCCTTAAAAAGATACCGCTGCAAAGAGGAATACACACCTTTCAAATCGAAGCCGGAGAGGATCCGCGGGGCGACAGTATCCATATAAATCTGAAGTTAACTCCCTGGACTAAAGAAGAAACGGGACTCAATTTCGATGAAGCTTTCGACTTGGGGAAGCTGCAAGCCGACTTTTCTTTTTCCGATACGCGGGATACCGAATTGGTTTTCGAAGAAACGGGTAACCGGGATATTTATAAAGTATACTAT
>JAJBVJ010000138.1 GCA_020859875.1 Rikenellaceae bacterium | reverse complement strand
ACTGGCCGATGCCGGATACCGTAATATACAAGACCGCACCAAGGACATTCTGACGCTTATAGACTATTCCAAATCTTCCGCACGGGAAAGGATGTTCGTCATCGACATGGCCGGGGAAGAGGTGCTTTTCAAAACTCATGTCGCCCACGGACGCAACAGCGGCGACGAATATGCCACCTCCTTTTCCAACGTCTACGGGTCTTATAAAAGTTCCCCGGGATTTTTCCTTACCGAAGGGACTTACACGGGCCGAAACGGCTATTCTCTGGTGATAGACGGCCTCGAGAAAGGAATAAACGACCGGGCCAAACAGCGGGCCATCGTAGTCCACGGCTCGAAGTACGTAGCTCCGGCCATCGCCGCCAAGCGGGGTAAAGTCGGGCGGAGCCTGGGTTGTCCCGCACTACCCTATCCGGTCACCAAGGACATTATCGACACCATAAAAGGGGGATCGGTGCTGTTCATTTATCCGGGAGACCAAAACTATGCCGCCAGCAGTCCCCTTTTGGCGGAATACGACTACGCCGGCGAAATTTTAGCCGCAGCTACCCCGAGTATCGGGACGTTCATGTAGATCGACCGGTAGCAAGTAACGGTAGCCGGCGGGGAAAATTCCCCTGCCGGCTACCGTTTTTTCCGTTGGGATCGAAAGCCAATTCGCCCCATTCCGAAATTTTTTTATATATTTCCATCGAATACAACTGGATAATGATGGAGATAAAGCCTCTTGCATGCGAACCCTTCGATTCGCTCTTCGGGGCATTTGCTTCGGCCTTTGCCGACTATGAGATGCAGCTCGACAAGGAAGGGTTTGCCGCCATGCTCCGAAGGCGCGGATTCGACCCCGCACTCTCGTTCGCTGCCTTCGACGGAGGTAGGATCGTGGCCTTCACCCTGAACGGTACCGGACAGTTCGACGGCAAATATACGGCATACGATACCGGGACGGGAACTTTAAAAGTGTACAGGGGCCGCGGGCTGGCCACCCGGATATTTGAACACTCCATACCGTATCTGCGAGAGGCGGGGATCGGGCAATATCTCCTCGAAGTCCTGCAACACAATACACGGGCGGTTACCCTCTACCGAACCCTCGGATTCGAGGTCAGCCGCGAATTTCACTATTTCCGGCAGTCAAAAGATAATGTTCTAAATAATGTCCCTGACTTACCGGCCTGCCGGATCGAGACCATCGATACCCACCGCATTTCCACGTTGCCCGATTTCGGGGATTTCACCCCCTCATGGCAAAACAGCAGTGAAGCAATCGCCCGATCGCCCGAGGATTTTACGGCGTTCGGAGTGTACGAAGGTACAAAATTGATCGGCCGGGGTATTTTCGAACCTGCATCCGGCGATATAACCTCTCTTGCCGTCGATGCGAAACACCGCAGGAAAGGGGTCGGATCGCTTCTATTTGGAAAGATGCTGAGCCGGATCGCAAACCATTCGATAAAAATCATAAATACCGATACCCGGTGTGAGGGGATTACCGCTTTCCTGTGTTCCAAGAATATTTTTCCGGCCGGAAAACAGTATGAGATGATAAAAAGGTTCGACCGATGGATATAGAGACATTCCGCGCGCACTGCCTTGCCGTAAAAGGCGCGAGCGAGAGCCTCCCGTTTTTGGGGAATAATGTACTCGTTTTTAAAATAATGGACAAAATGTTCGCCATGGCTCCGCTCCAGGCGCGGGGAGGGTCGGCCTGTGCAGATATGAAATGCGACCCGGAGCGCTCCGTGGAGCTGCGGGAACGATATTCCGGAATCGGCCCCGGCCATATTAAAACAGCCATGACCTGGAACCGTATCACCCTGGACAGCGACGTTGCGGACAGCCTTATCGTGGAGCTGATCCGCCATTCGGTGGACGAGGTGGTAAAAGCCCTTCCGAAAAGGTTGCGGGAAGAGTACCAGCGCTAATCATATCCACCCGAAAACAGGCCGACACCGGCGAAACTTACATATCGTCGCTCCGAATATATTTGTCCGGTAAGATAAATGGGGGGATATTCTACAGCGTACTTCGAACGATAGTCACCGGAATCGACAGATAGTTTGCGGTTACAGTTACATAATAGGTTTTGGTGGCCGATGTATTTGCCGTCTGGAATGTAAAGGTATATGTTCCGATCGTATTTAGGGACGTCGACCCCGAAGTGACCGATCTAACCTCGGTAGGGCCCGGGGTATTACCGTCCGAATCCATCAACGTAACACTCCAACCGTTTGGCATATTGGTCATTATCTTTATAATGCCGTTTTCCAGGGCAGTTCCCGGAAACTCGAAAAGTACCTGGCTTACCCCGAGATAATACTGATCGCTGTAAACTATGTGGTTTATCTCACCTGCCGCATTGACCAAAAGGTCGAAGACGATGTCCATCGATTCTCCCCTGGATGCGGCGGTTAAATTATCATAGCCCGGGCCATTTATGGCCGTGATATTTATGCGGTACTTATGGTTTCGAAGCATGTCGAGCAATTTGTCCGGATCGTTGGGGTCGCGAAGCCGTATGGGATAATAGTATGTTGCGGTAACACCATCCTCGTCCGTGTAATCTCCCATGAGAACGATGGTAAACTTATTGTAACCGTTGATAAAGTTGACATCCGGCTCGAAGATGTACCACTGCCCGACGATCCCGTCGCCGGTAGCGGTGCGATTGGTTGTAGAATATATGGTGTAAGGAGTTATGGAAGGGGCGATAACGGTGCCGTCGGAGGCTATATTATCGGGGTCGGGGAAATAATATCCGACTCCCGGCCCATTCTGAAGATAAACACTCCTTAGGGTAAAATTACTGAGTCCGGCCGCCGTATCGTCCATTTCGCCCAGGTTAAGACCTATGTCGAGGCGCAGCACCGAGCGGATAAAGTTGAGATGGATGGAAGTCGAGCCGTCGATGGTAATGGCATCTTCTTTCTTTATCCCGGCCCACATGGGCAATGCCGTAATGCCGTTCGGAAAGGTGTTCGTGAGTTTAACCAGTTCCCGCACTTCTTGCCGGGTTTGGCCCACATCGAGGGAACTCGTGATAGTCGAAGCCGAAATTAATTCGGTATTTACAAGCACGTCGTAAGTGTACTTTTCGGTGGATCGGCTTTTGGATAAGCGGGTTGTGAACGTTCCGGTACCCGTCGCCAAATCGGCGGAAATATTGGACGAGGGACGGATATAGGCCAGCCGCTCCACCCCGTCGGTTCCTACTTCGTAAATAAAAACATATACTGTTTCTACTTTCCTTTCCAAGTCATCGGACAACCTGGTCTGGGTGAGGGTACTCATGCCGTCGACACGATAGGTGAAAGTGACTTCCACCTCGTCGCCCGGGTCTTCACCCTTTTCCACGGGGTCTTCTTTGACGCAAGCACCCAGAAGAACCGCGAGAAACGGGAGAGAAAATAATATATATAAACAGGTTCTTTTCATAACGGCCCAATTGACGATTATGTAGTTATCCAACTGGTGATTTTAACGGCAATAACATTGGTAAGGTTGCCTGAAACCACATGTAAATATTCTGTGACTGTTTCGCCCTTGGGAGGGCTGACAAATGTTTGGAACAAAAATCCGAAAGTCACACCGGAGGTCATATTCTCCAATCGATAGCCTCGTTTTTCCGAGTCCGTATCCGGCAAATAAAATTGAAAATCATCGATAGTATAGGCCATCACAATAGAAAGATAGTCGGCTTTTTCTATTCTGTCGGGGTATTTGGAAGTATATATGCTCCACCCATCCGGATGGGTGGCAGTAATCTCAATATTTTTCTCTGTAGACAGGATAAATTCAAAATAAGTCTGGGAAATATCGAGGCGGTAGAGTCCCCCACCCATCTCTATTTCTTCGTAATAGGTTTCCCACGGCTGTACTTCATATGTAAGGCCGTAGGGTTCCGAACGGTATGCCCTGTCGGGATCGGGGAAACCGGAGAGATCGGCGATAGACTGTACCGTAATGACGTAATTGTGGTTACGCAGCAGCGGCACATATTCTCCCGTCGTGCTGTCGATAAAATCCACACGGTAATACATGGTGCCGTCATTGTAGGCACGGGTCGCCCCTCCTCCCGGATTCGTCTCAAGCCCGATGCCGAGTACCACACATGTGTATTCGAGCGGGTCGTCGGGACTGACGGCATCCTTTGCCTCCGTTTCGAACGTATATATTTGCCCTTCGAAGGCCGACTCGTACTCCGCCGGGATGTCGTAATACAGCGGGTCTTTTAACTTCGGATTATTGTTTTGCGGGACGGTAGGCCCGTATATGCTGAAATCCCACTTCGATGCGTAATAAAAGTCGTAATTGGCTTCGTCCGGTACCAACCTCGCTTTGGCCCGGCGGTTATAGAGCCGGGCGCTGTGTAGTTTATAGGTTTTATCCCCATACCCTATTTGGTTAATTTTTACATCTATGCGGGCTGAAAGCCGCACCATCGGCACCAGTTTATCCCCGCCCCGCAGGTCGGCACCGTTGTTGGTGACGGTCACACCGTTTCGCTCACCCCACATGGGCATGGCCCGGTAGGCGGGATCGGGATCGTCCTGATCGTAGACGATCCACTTGCCGGCGATCTCCATTTCCAGTTTTTCGACGATATCGTCCCGGTCGGTACCATCTGAAATACCCGAAGGGAAACAGGCCGAGATAATATCCAGGCTGTTGGCAAGGAATATAAGGTCGTAGTCTCCCTTATACATCTGAAGTAGGAAGACCGGATTGTCCTCGTCGCTCATCCCGTATTCTTCGGCATGAAGCAACTCTATAAAATCGCCGTCCTTCTCGAAAAACAGCACATCGCGGGTCTCTATCTGCTCCTCGTGCTGTATTACTATTATCG
>JAJBVJ010000219.1 GCA_020859875.1 Rikenellaceae bacterium | reverse complement strand
CCGTGCCCCGGAGCCGCCTGCGGGTTACGGAGATGGAGAACTCGAGTGTCGGGAACCGGGCCATTATCCGCTTTACGATAGTAGTTTTTCCCGCACCCGAGGGGGCGGAAATAATTACGACCTTATTTGCGTCGGGATAACCGGTGAAAAAATTGCCGCTCTTCATCCGATTTGAGGCTATAAAATATTAAGGAGCTGCTCCTTGATCTTCTCCAATTCGTCCTTCATACCCACCACTATTTTCTGGATCCGGGAGTGGTTGGCTTTGGAGCCGAGTGTATTTATCTCGCGGCCCATTTCCTGTGCGATGAATCCGAGTTTCTTCCCAGGGTTATCTTCGCCGGCGGCCACTTCCCGGAAATAGTTACAGTGGTTGCGCAGGCGCACTTTCTCTTCCGTGACGTCGAACTTTTCGATATAATATATGAGTTCCTGCTCGAGACGGTTCTCGTCGCAGTTGAGCTGTGCCTTTTCGATATTTTCCCGGATGCGGCTCTTTACGGTATCTATCCTCTCGGCCTCGAACGGTTCTACCGACGCCACGGCAGATTCTATGTAGCCTACTCTTTCGAGAATATCTGCAATGAGGATGGCTCCCTCCGAGATCCGGAAAGCATCCAGCGATTCCGCCGCAGATTTAACAGTCTCGAGCAGCACCGTTTTCTCTTCTTCGCTTAGGTTTTCGGAGTTATTCTCCACCACTTCCGGCATGCGAAGGATAACGGAAATAAGGCCCTCGGGCGAATTGCCGAAGGGTATACCGTTATCGGACGCTATATTTTGCAGCTGGTTGTAGTAGTCGGCGAAAACGCCGGAATTTATCTTTACGGGGGCCGTACCCGCGGCCGATTCGCAGTTTATATAAAGGTCTACCTTCCCGCGGACAAGTATTCCGGAGACAATGGCTCTTAACTCGTTATCTGCCGAGCGATAAACGGAAGGGCATTTTACGGAAAAGTCGAATTGTTTGCTGTTCAGTGAACGGATTTCCGCCGTTATTTTAGTATCGCCCGATACGGCCTCGGCTTTGCCGTAACCCGTCATTGATTTTATCATACCGGTTTTTATTTAGAGAAATGCCGGTAAATCGACCGGCATTATCTGCAAAGTTACTCAAAAAACGGCTAAGGAATGTAATAAAGGTTACTGTTATTTATTTCACAAAAAAATGGCCGCACCTTTGAAGAATCCGGAATTTTATTGATAGCTTTGTAAGATATTGGATACGCCTCAAAACGGCTTCCGGGAAAACAAATCAACCTTTTTATCACTATGAAAATGCATAATTTCAACGCCGGGCCTTCCATTCTCCCGCGCGAAGCAATCGAGAATTCGGCAAAAGCAATATTGGAACTGGACGGCATCGGCTTATCACTGTTGGAGATTTCTCACCGTACAAAGGATTTCGAAAAGGTAAATGACGAAGCCAATGCCCTGCTCCGCGAACTTCTCGGTGTTCCCGATACCCATAAGATCATATTTCTGGGCGGCGGTGCGAGCACCCAATTCTATGAAGTGCCCTACAATTTCCTCGAAAATAAAGCCGGATATATAAATACCGGCGTTTGGGCGAAGAAAGCGATAAAAGAGGCTAAGATTTTCGGCCAGACAGAAGTGGTGGCCTCCTCGGAAGATAAAAACTTCAACTATATCCCTAAGGGCTACCGGATACCGACCGACCTGGATTATCTCCATATCACCACAAATAACACCATTTACGGCACCGAATACCATACGGATATAGACAGCCCGGTGATGCTGGTGGCCGACATGAGTTCCGACATCCTCAGCCGCCCGGTGGACGTTTCAAAATACGGTATGATATACGGCGGAGCCCAAAAGAATATGGGCCCTGCTGGCGTTACCTTCGTTATCGTCCGCGAAGATGTGCTCGGCAAGGTTTCGCGTCCCCTTCCTTCGATGGTCGATTACCGTAACCACATTGCCAACGATTCGATGTTCAACACTCCCCCTGTTTTCCCGATATTCGTGCTTAGAGAGGTTCTCAAATGGGTTAAAAAAGAGGGGGGTGTGGCAGAGATGAACCGACGGGCCCACGAGCGGGCAGACCTGCTGTACGGAGAGATAGACCGCAATCCACTTTTCAAAGGCACCGCCGAAAAGGAGGACCGTTCGCTAATGAATATATGCTTCGTAATGAACGACGGCTATGAAGAGCTCGCTCCCGAGTTCCTCGAATTCGCCAAGGCGCGCGGAATGGTCGGGATCAAAGGCCATCGTCTGGTGGGCGGATTCCGTGCCTCGTGCTACAATGCACTTGCGAAAGAGAGTGTCCAGGCGCTCGTGGCCTGCATGCAGGAGTTCGAAGCGGCCAATAAAAAATAAATGTATTGTTTAAACCGGCTTAACAATATGCCCTCGTGCGCCGGTTTCATTTTATAAGAAAAATTCCATGAAAATACTCGTTGCAACCGAAAAGCCATTTTCCACCGAAGCGGTAAAAGGGATCGAAAAGATAGTGTCGGACGCCGGACATAATTTTGCCCTGCTTGAAAAATATACGGACAGTTCGCAGCTTCTGGAGGCTGTCGGCGATGCCGATGCGCTTATAATACGCAGCGATAAGGTCACCGGGGAAGTAGTTGAAGCAGCTCCGAACCTGAGGATCGTGGTTCGCGCCGGAGCCGGGTACGACAACGTCGATCTGAAAGCCTGCAGCGCCCGGAAAATCGTGGTTATGAATACTCCGGGTCAGAATTCCAATGCCGTGGCGGAACTTGCCATCGGGATGATGATCTATATGGCCCGCAACGAATTCTCGCCCGGAACTGGGAGTGAAATTCACGGCAAGACACTCGGAATTCATGCATACGGCAATGTGGGCAAATTGGTCGCACGCTACGGTAAGGCTTTGGGTATGGAGGTCTTGGCCTACGATCCGTTTATCACTGATAAAGCCGTCTTCGAAGCGGATGGTGTAATGCCGATTGGATCGGTGGAAGAGTTGTATTCCCAAAGCCGTTACGTATCGCTCCATATTCCTGCAACCGATCAGACCAGAGGGTCTATCGGCTACGACCTTTTGACCAGCATGCCCAAAGGTGGAACCCTCATAAATACCGCACGTAAGGAGGTAATAGACGAAGCCGGGCTCGCCTGGGCTCTCGAAGAGCGTCCCGATCTGAAATACGCGACCGACATTGCAGCCGGCAATCAGGCCGAATTGGCCCAAAAATTCGGCAAAAGGGTGTTCGGAACGGCCAAGAAAATGGGTGCCGAAACCGCAGAGGCCAATATGAATGCCGGACTTGCGGCCGCCCGCCAGATCGTGGATTTCTTTGAAAGCGGCAACACCCGGTTCCAGGTAAATAACTTTTAAATAAAGAACCCTATAACCTCATTTCATGGTAAAGATTAAACCCTTTCAGGGGATTTGTCCGCCTGCACAGATAGCCAAAGAAGTCGCATCGAAGCCTTACGATGTGCTCGATTCCGAGGAAGCCAAAAAAGAGGCCGGTGAAAAGTCGCTGTTACATATAATTAAACCGGAGATAGGCTTCGAGCCCATCGCCGACGAACACAGCCAGGAGGTTTACAGTAAGGGCGTCGAAAATTTCAAACTGTGGAAGGAGCGCGGATGGCTCGTACAGGACCAAAAGCCCATGTACTATATCTATTCGCAGACCATGGAGGGGCGAACACAGTACGGCCTTGCGGTTTGCTGCCATTACGAGGATTATCTCGACGGCAAGATCAAAAAGCATGAACTTACCCGTCCCGATAAGGAGGAGGATCGGATGATCCATGTGCGCAACCAGAAGGCGAATATAGAACCCGTATTTTTCTCCTACCCCGCCAACGACGAGATCGATAAGATTGTGGCTGCAATCGCAGACAAAACACCGCCCGAATTCGAGTTCGTCGCGGAAGATGGTTTCGGACATGCGTTCTGGAAGATCGATGACGAGGACATTAATAACCGTATTACGGAGATTTTCGCCGGCATACCGGCTCTTTACGTTGCCGACGGCCATCATCGCACTGCCGCCGCCGCCCGCGTCGGACAGGAAATGGCATCGAAGAACCCGTCCCATACCGGCCATGAGGAATACTGTTATTTCCTTGCCGTGGTATTCCCCGACAACCAGCTTAAAATTATAGATTATAACCGTGTCGTCAAGGATCTTAACGGGCTTTCGAAAGAGGAATTCCTTACCGCTCTCGCAAAGCATTTTATCGTTGAAGACAAGGGCATTGATATATATAAACCGGACGCCCTTCATAATTTCGGCATGTATCTCGACGGACACTGGTACAGACTTGCCGCAAAAGAGGGAACTTACGATGATAGCGACCCGATAGGCGTGCTGGATGTTACGATCCTTTCCAATCTGGTACTCGACGAGATACTCGGCATAAAAGACCTTCGGCGCGACAAAAGGATAGATTTCGTGGGCGGCATCCGTGGACTCGGCCAGCTGCAACAGCGGGTCGACAGCGGCGAAATGGCCGTTGCATTCGCCCTTTATCCGGTCTCGATGGGTCAGCTTATCGATATAGCCGACACGGGCAATATTATGCCCCCGAAAACAACATGGTTCGAACCGAAGCTGCGTTCGGGTGTAGTTATACACAGTTTCGAGTGACCCGTACGGGAGAGGCCCAATGGCTTTGGCTCATTCCCCGCTTTTTACGCTATATTTGGGTATCGTAATAACAGTGATTTTTTATTTTTAAAAAGATCGATGAATATTCCGGAAAAAGAAACGGAACGGTGCCCCTGGTGTTCCGGTGATAAATTGTAAACGGATTACCACGATAACGAGTGCGGAAAACCGGGTACGGACGAGAGAGAGCTTTTCGAATTCCTTATTCTCGAGGCAGCCCAGA
>JAJBVJ010000105.1 GCA_020859875.1 Rikenellaceae bacterium | reverse complement strand
TACCAGGATTCGAACCTGGGACCCCCTGCTCCCAAAGCAGGTGCGCTAACCGGACTGCGCTACATCCCGAATGTTGATTGTCAAATATATAAAGTGACGGGCCGGCGTTGGATGAGGGACAAAAGTAATATAAATAATCGTCACTCACAAAAATATGTATCATTTATGAATACAGAGGAGCGGAAGAGGTATCCGGTGGGTTTACCGCCAAATACCTCCCGAAATTCCCGATTAAAGGTCGAGCGTACTCTGGCCGTCCTGTTCATCTTCCCGGATAACCCTTTTCGAGAAGGGGTCCATATCTTTGAATTGCTTATCGACCGGGTAGGCCGTCATCCCTTCGGCGGGATATGGTTTCAATAAGGATGCGATTTCGGCATCCGACAGGCCGGGATCGAGCCACCGCTGTTCGTCTTCCGGCTTTAAAATGAAGGGCATCCGGAAAGGTTTGGCCCCGCCGTTATTTATCCTGCGCGTGAAGCTGTTAGCCTGGGTGGTAATCTGCACGAAAGTTCGCAGTTTTTCTCCCGTTGCCGGATCGACCCATTCGTCCCAAAGTCCGCCCATCGAAAAAACCTCCCGGTCGGTAAGGTGTATAAAGTAGGGCCGGGTTTTCTTGTCGGGGCCATAGTGGTACTCGAAATAACCGGTGGAGGGTATTATGCACCGCCTCGACCGGATCAGAAATTTCCATGGCCATTTGTCGAATATCTCTTCGGCGCGGGCATTCTTGTGCCAGTTCTTTTTATTGTAGAACTCTCTTTTGTCGGGCTTTGTGTATCGGGGGATCAGGCCCCAGTCCATTATTTGGAGCTGGTCGCTGTCGGAAACGATTATACAGTGGGGCTCTTCGTATGCCGGCACATTATACATGCCTTCGGCCAGACGGTAACGGTAAAGCTCCTTGAGGTTTTGGATATGCGAGGGTTCCCGCTCGGCCATGATCTGCTTCCATGCCTCTACGGCATCGAACCTGCGCAGGTAACGGCGGGCGATCTGCTCCGCACTTCCGGTCATCGAGTTGAAAAAGCACATAGATGTACGATATTTTCGTACAACTGCCAATGCAATAACTGTACAAACGGTATTATTTGGCATCGAGTGGCCCCCGGGGCCCGGTGAAGGTTCACCTCTTGGGCGAGGTAGCGATCGTGAGGACGAACCCTACCATGAAGATTACCGTGGTGCCGACCACGATGGTAAGGTAGGTGTGGAGTGGGCTCGACAGGCGGTAGAAGGGCGATCCTTCGTTGATAAGCGGGCTAAGGCTCATCCATGCAATGGCAACGATCCCGCAAATGACGGCGGTTGCTATTGCCGGCCTTTTTATCTGCCGGTTACGCAGTACCAGGGCCAGCAGGAACAACCCGAGCATCCCGCCGCTGAATATCGAGGCCAGCTTCCACCAGGCATCGAGAACGCCGTGAATGCTCATCATCAACAGACCCGTAACGACCCCTCCGAACCCGATCAGAAAGGAGGCGATATAGAGTGTTCTCATATCCTTTTGGTTCGACCCGGAAGAGGGCCGGAATTTGCGGACGAAGTCCGTGAGGATTATGGTGGCGCCCGAGTTGATGCTCGTGGACACGGTGCTCATACCCGCCGCGAAGATAGAGGCTATTACCAGACCCGTAATTCCGGTCGGAAGCCCGGTAACAATAAAGTGGGGAAAGACCATGTCGGGGGAAGTGCCAGCCGGAAGCAACTCCGGGCGTGCGGTGTAGTAGCTGAAAAGGGCGGCGCCGATATAAACGAACACCAGCGATACGGGAATATACAGCAATCCGCCGAAGACCGACGACCGTACGGCCTCGCGGGTGGTTTTGGTGGTCATATATCTCTGTACGTAATTCTGGTCGATGCCGTAGTTCTGTACGTTCACGAACAGGCCGTATATGAATACGACCCAGAAAGTTGACTCGGTAAGTGACAGCCCGAAGGAACCCAGCGAGAACTTGCCGTGGGCGCGCGCGATCTCGAACAGCTGTCCGGCCCCTTCCGGCATGGAGAAAGTAATGACCAGCGCACAGGCCACCGCTCCGCAGATCAATACGATACCCTGAATTGCATCCGTCCATACAACGGCTGCGATCCCGCCCAGTAGGGTGTAAAGCAGGGTAACGATACCGGTACAGACGATAACGGTAGGTATGTGCCAGCCGAACATCACGCTTACGGGTAGAGCCAGCAGCAGAAGTATGGAGCCGGCACGGGCCACTTGCGTGAGAATATAGCATGCGGCCACGTAGAATCGGGCCCAGTAGCCGAATTTGTCTTCCAGGAATTGGTAGGCGGAGATGCTGTTCATGTTCCGGTATAGCGGAACGAAGACTTTTGCTGCGAGCCAGATTGCCAGCGGGATGGAAAGGCTGAATACGAACGGATTGAAGTTGCCCTTGTAAGCGTCGCCCGGGAGCCCCAAAAAGCTGATGCTGCTTACGAAGGTGGCAAAGATGGACATGCCCACCGCCCATGAGGGCAGATTGCCGTCGGCCGCGGTAAAGCTGCGGCTGCCCTTGCGGCTTTTGAAATAGAAACTGCATCCGAAGGCGACCACGGCCGCCACGAATATAAAGAAAACGGTGTAATCGAGAAAGGTTATACTGTTCATCGCCCGGGATCTTTATTCGGCTATCGGGATCTGGAGACGCAGGAGGGCATCTCTGACTTTGAGCCGTTCCGTCCGGCGGAAACTGCGGTAAGGCAGGGATAGGTGGTCGCTGCAAATGCCCATCAGGGAGAGTGCGCACTTGACCCCTTTCAGGTAGCTCGAACCCCACTGGCCTATGGTGTAGAGGCTTGTGGATATTTCCATAATTCTGGATTGCAGCCGCCTGACACAGGCCATATCCCCGGCCGAGGCCGCACGGTACATTTCCACATAGAGTTCGGGGAACATATTGGCGCCGCCGTTGATGCCCCCGTCCGCTCCCATGAGAACGGCCTCACCCGTGAGCTCTTCCGGCCCGACATAGAGTGCAAAGTCCGGCCCCTGGGGAATCGTGTGGCGCACGGTCTGGAAATAGGTCATATTGGAGGAGCTGTCTTTCAGACCTACGATGTTGGGATGGAGGGACAGGGTGGCCACCGTCTGCGGATCGAATGACACTTTCACATGGGTAGGCATATTATAAAGGTACAGCGGAAGGCATACCCTGTCGGCCAGAGCCGTATAGTATTCGACCAGCTCCCTTTGGGAGGGAGCGAAATAGTAGGGCGGAGCGGCTACCACCCCGCAGGCTCCGTTCTCCCGGGCCAGCTCCGCCAGGTGGAGGCTTTCGCCCATGGCGGTGTCCGTGATCCCGACCAGCACGGGAACCCTGCCGGCGACCTGCCGGCAGACGAGCTTGCCGAAGTCGTAACGGCATTTGTATGAAAGGCTCTGGGCTTCACCGGTGGTTCCGAGAATGAACAGGCCCGAGACGCCGCCCGCAATAAGGTGTTCGACCAGTTTTACGGTGCCTTCCCGGTCTATGGTATCGTCGTCCGAAAGTGGAGTTACCATCGGGGGTATTATCCCCTGTATCTTTTTCATATCCGCTGGGAGTTTCAGGTTAGTCTGCTTTTTTGCGTTACCAGTTGCGGCCGGTAACCAGTTCGGGGTTGAGTTTGATCGAAACGACCTGCTGTTTGCGGTTTGTGATGCTGTCGAGCAGTATCTTGACCGATTCGGTGCCGAACAATCCCACCGGTTGTTTAACGTGGGGTATGAAGGGCTGGGCCAGATCGAAGGCCTCGGATTCGTCGAAACCCACCACCGAGATCTTCTCGAAATTGCGGTCGCGGCCGGAGAGTTTCTTGATGCCTTCGATCGTGAGGGTGTTCGTGGCGAAGAACAGGGCGTCGACCCTGCGTTTGGAAAGGTCGCGCACGATCTTCTCCATCTGTACCGGAATGTCTTTGAACCGCACGGTGTGTATCTTTATATTGTCGGCCAGCCCGTGCTCGGTCATGGCGGCGCGGTAGCCGGCTTCGCGCTCCTTAATATTACTAACGTTCATCGCATAGGAGATCATCTCGATCCTCTTCCTTCCGGATTTAACAAGATGTTCCACCGCCATGGCAGCGGCCCGGTGGTTGTTGAGCGTTATGCTGTCCACTTCATACTCCCGGATCGTCCTGTCCAGAAGCATGAGCGGAATGTTCGCTTCGATGACTTTTTTTATCGTGGGCAGGCAGTTTTCGCACGGCACAAGGATCAGACCGTCGATTCCCCTGCCCATGAATACGTCTACGATACGCTCGAATTTGTCGGGATTTTCGTCCGTACTTCCGAAGATCACGCTGTAATCGAGGCCGTAGGCGGTATCTTCAATTTTGCGGGCGATGTCGGAAAAAAAGTTGTTCGAAATGTCGGATACTACAACACCTATTGTATAGGTGCGCCCGCTGCGGAGACTTTGTGCGGCATTGCTGGGTTTGTAATTCAATTCGTCGGCGATCCGCAGTATTTTTTCAGTCGTCTCCTTTCCGACACGGTAGCGGGCGGTGCCGCCCTCCATCTCGTTTCTCATTACGAACGAAACGGTTGTGACCGAAACGTCCGCTTTTTTTGCAATATCTTTTATGGTAATTTTTTTGCCATCGTGCAGGGTTTGTATAATTAAAAAAATCATACCTTTGCAAAGGTAGCTAAAACAATTTAGCAAATCAACTGCTTCCAAATACAAATTACTAATAAAAATTTAAATGCCCCGCAGTTATGTCATAGGGATCGATTTCGGAACGGACTCCGTAAGGTGTCTTGTGGTGGACGCTTGCAACGGGCGGGAGGTGGTCTCCGCTTCGGAGGCGTATCCGAGGTGGGGTGCTAAATTTTTTTGCGATCCGTCCCGCAACAGCTATCGGCAGCATCCCGCCGACTATCTCGAAAGTATGGAGAAGGCCGTTGTAAGG
>JAJBVJ010000085.1 GCA_020859875.1 Rikenellaceae bacterium | reverse complement strand
GGATATGCGGCCGGATATTAAAGCTACCTGTGGGCAGAAGTGCTCGACAAGGATGCCTTCGAGGCATTCGCCGAAACGGGCGATCTTTTCAATCCCGACCTTGCCCGCTCATTCCGCAAAAACATTCTCGAAAAAGGGGGGAGCGAAGACGGCATGACCATGTACCGCAATTTCCGCGGCAGCGAACCGGCAGCCGAGCCGCTGATGTACGCGCGCGGTCTGGCCGAGCGTCCGCCGCGCGAATATGAATTCTTCCCCTACGAACCACTATTCGATGCGGAGCCCGTTCCCGGGGAGGAAGCCCCCGCAGGGGAACCTGCCGCTCAAGCTACGCAGGAGGAACTCCCGGCGGAAACGCAACCGAACGACGAAGAATAACATGTTCGTCCGACTTTCATAAAAGGCAGCGTCACCGCTGCCTTTTTTTTACATAATTATTAACTTTGCCGCCTTGAAAAGGAATGTAAATTCGAGAACGGCAACCGCCGGCAGGACGGCAACCGGAACATCCGTCGGTATTCTTATCGCACTGAGCCTGGCGCATTTCTTCAATGATATGTTCCAGTCGATCATCGCCGCCGTGTATCCGCTGCTACGGGACAACCTTTCGCTCTCGTTTCGGCAGATCGGCCTCATTTCCCTTGTTTACCAAATTTGCGCTTCGGTGTTCCAGCCGGCTTTCGGGGTGCTGTTCGACCGGCGCCCGATGCCATATTACCTGACGATCGGCACCTTTTCGACCTTTGCGGGGCTTTTGATACTGGCATTTTCCGATTCGATATTTATGGTCTTTATCGCCGTAGCCTGTGTGGGATTGGGCTCTTCGATCACCCACCCGGAGGCCTCGCGGCTCACCCACTACGCTTCCGGCGGCCGCCACGGCCTTGCGCAGTCGATCTTCCAGGTGGGCGGCAACTTCGGGAGCGCCGTCGGGCCCCTTCTGGCCGCTCTGATTATTACCCCCAACGGACAAAATTTTATCGCCGTATTTGCCGCTCTGGCCGTGGTGTCGGTCATAACCAAACGGCCTATAACCGGGTGGTACCGGGAGAGGTTCCGCTCCCCGGCCGACCCGTCCCGTAAAACGCAGGCGGTACACCGCGTCAGGCTTTCCAAAAGAAAGATATATTTTTCACTGGGGCTGCTGCTGGTGCTCATCTTTTCCAAATATGTATATACCGCAAGTCTGACCAACTATTACACATTCTTTCTGATCGAGAAATTCGGTATCTCCACCCGGCAGTCGCAGCTGTTCCTCTTCGCATTTCTTTTCGCCTCGGCGGCCGGAACGCTGCTGGGCGGGCCGCTGGGCGACCGGTTCGGCCGCAAGTATGTCATCTGGTTTTCCATACTCGGCACGGCTCCCTTCTCGCTTATGATGCCCTATGCGGGGCTTGCCGGAACCTGTATTCTGAGCATCGTAATAGGACTGGTTATCTCTTCCGCATTCTCGGCGATCCTGGTCTATGCCCAGGAACTTCTTCCCGGGAAGATCGGTTTGATATCCGGCCTTTTTTTCGGCCTTGCCTTCGGGATCGCCGGGATTGCGGCCGCCGTATTGGGTAATATTGCAGACACACACGGGATCGAGTATATATACCGGATGTGTGCCTATATGCCGCTGTTGGGATTTGTCGCCGTCCTGCTTCCCGATGTAAAGCCCGCTCGGGCGAAATAGCTTCCGTGAGATAAAATCGCTACCTTTAACCGTTAACCAAACCCGATAGCGATGGCGGTAACCAGCAAGGGAATCCCGATCCGGGGATTCAACGAATATATGGAGATAGTGTCCGACTTTGCGGACGGCCTCGGGCAGGATCTTTGCCTGTTCAGGGGGCAGCCCTGCGACAAGCCCCTCGTACCGAACCTGGGGCGGCTCGGTCTGGAAAATATAAGGCAGTACGAAGCCGATATTTTCGCGGACTTCGCAAAAAGGTACCGCCCCTACTGCCCCAAAACCTGCGACAACGATTTCGACCTGCTTGCCCTCGGACAACATTTCGGCCTCCCCACCCGTCTTATGGACTGGACGGAAAGTGCCCTGGTGGGGCTATGGTTCGCAACGGAAACGGACATTACGGACCACCACAGTGTAGTGTGGATGTTTTCACCGGCCCCGGAAGATATCCTCGATACGAAGGAGCCGAGTCCGTTCGAGGTGAACAGTACCAGGGTTTTTTGCCCCAACCATATTTCGGCCCGGATAACCTCCCAGTCGGGATGGTTCACCTGCCACCACCTCAAGGAAAACGACCGGTTCCTGCGGTTCGAGCGGCTGAAGAAGTACCACGAAAAACTCATTAAGATCGAGGTTCCCAGAACGACCTTCCCGGAGATCAGGGTCAAGCTGAATATGCTCGGGGTAAATGCCGCCACCGTCTATCCCGACTTGTCGGGGCTGGCAAGACACCTAAAATGGAAACACCTCAAAGCGGAACGATTCTAACCCTCAAAACACTTTTTCATCATGGCGACCATAATAAAATCCGGCCTGGGGGAATTTCACCGGAACCCCGGAAGGATCGACCCTTTCAGGCTTTCGACCGATGTAACGCGGGTTAAAAAAGGCGTAGAGCCCCGCAACCTGCATTTCGACATCCGGCTACTCGGCCCGGGAGAGTACTCTTCCCCCTACCATTTCCACCGCTATGCGGAAGAGCTGTTCTCGATCCTCTCAGGATCTGCTACTCTGCGCACTTGGAACGGGCTGGAAAAAGTCGAACAAGGCGATATTATATTTTTCGAGAGCGGCCAGACAGGGGCGCACCAACTCCATAACCATACCGCAGAGCCGTGCATTTATCTCGATGTAAGGTCTTTTACCGGACAGGATGTCTGTGAGTACCCCGATTCCGGCAAATTGCTGCTCGTCCCCTCGATGGAGATTTTCAAGAAGGGATCCGATACCGGGTATTTCGACGGCGAGGAGAATATCGGTGAAATTTGGAGAGAACTCGGTATGTAGTAGATTTACCGGGATGGCCCGAATAACAATATTTCTACTCTATGGTCCACCCTATTAAATTATTTACTATATTTACCGCATACTGTCGTGCTTTCGATCCGGAAAGCCGACCGGTAATTACCTGCTAAGAACCGAAACACGGGACTTGTCCCAAGACGCGAACACGGTTTATGCAGGAATGGACAGGTAATTTCGTATTTTAAACGGAGATGCAGACCCACCGGCTGCCCTCCGGCCTGTCCTGTATTTTGTTAGCGCCAGTTGTTTCAGGGACGGAGATCGTATAACCCGCTGGTTTATCCGAACCGCCCTGTACCCAAAACGGCCGGGCGATTTTAATATAGACCGATCCGGTAGTTAGTTGATTGGTTGGGCGGCCCCGTTTATCCGGGGCCGCTTTTTTATCCGATGGAAATTCCGTTAATTTGCACGGTTTGTCACCCCGGACGGGTCGACAAAGGGTTGGAATAGTATTTGGACAAAGTGTTGGAAACGAAAAGAATGTAGTTATGATAAGCCACGACGACCAGACAAAACAAACTGACAATCCGCAATTTACAGACTCCAAGATGGAAAACGGCGGCACCGGCGGCAAAGATGCCGAATGCCCCGCTTCGGACAATTTGTCAGAAGAGGGTGAGGCCGCATCTGACAACCAGTCAGAGGGGTTCGTTCCCCCCACTCCGCAGGAAGAAGCCGCGGCGTGGAAAGAGAAATATATGCGTCTTTCGGCCGAATTCGACAATTTCCGCAAGCGTACCCTCAAAGAAAAGATGGAACTGGCCGAATACGGCGGTGAAGGGGTCATAAAGTCCCTCCTTCCCGTACTCGACGATATGGACAGGGCCATCGATTCGATGTACCGGACGGAAGACGTGGCTTCGGTACGAAGCGGGATCGAACTGATCCGAACCAAACTTACCGACACCCTCCGCGGACAGGGCCTGAGTGAAATAAAGGCCGTCGGTGAAAAACTCGACACCGACTACCACGAAGCGGTGGCAAAATGCCCGGCCCCGGACACAAAACAAAAGGGCTGCATTGTCGACGTGGCCCAGAAAGGCTACAACCTTAAAAATAAGGTGATCCGCCACGCGAAGGTAGTGGTCGGCGAATAGAAGATACGTCAAATGGCAAAAAGAGATTATTACGAAATACTCGGGGTGTCGCGCGACGCCGGTGCGGATGAAATAAAAAAGGCCTACCGCAAGGCGGCGATCCAGTACCATCCGGATAAAAACCCGGGGGACAAGGATGCCGAAGAGAAGTTCAAGGAGGCTGCCGAGGCCTACGACGTGCTGAGCAACCCGGATAAAAAAGCCCGCTACGACCAGTTCGGCCACGAGGGTATGAGCGGTGCCGGTGGGTACGGCGGTGGTTTCAGCGGCGGTGGTTTCTCCATGGAGGACATCTTCCGCAACTTCGGCGACATTTTCGGCGGCCACTTCGGCGGAGGATTCAGCGGTTTCGGGGGCGGTGGTGCGGCCACGCGCGTAAACCGCGGCTCGGATCTTCGTATAAAAGTGAAACTGACCCTCAAAGAGATCGCCGACGGTGTCACCAAAAAGCTAAAGATCAATAAGATGGTCGCCTGCAACAAGTGCGGGGGATCGGGCGCGAAGGATAGCAATTCATATGCGACGTGCTCTAACTGCAACGGCACGGGCTATGTCACCCAGGTGGTAAACACCTTCTTCGGGCGGACGCAAAGCACCACGGTCTGCAACGTATGCCACGGCGAAGGTAAGGTCATTACGGACAAATGCGACAAATGCCACGGCGAAGGGATCGTAAAGGGCGAGGAAGTGATCGAGATAAAGATTCCGGCCGGGGTAGGGGAAGGCATGCAGCTTTCGGTCAGCGGTAAAGGTAATGCGGCACGCCACGGAGGTGTGAACGGCGATCTGCTGGTGTTGATCGAGGAAGAGCCCCATCCCGATCTGGAAAGGGACGGGAACGACCTGCTGTATAACCTCAGCAT
>JAJBVJ010000284.1 GCA_020859875.1 Rikenellaceae bacterium | reverse complement strand
CAATAAGGGAAAACAACTCTTTAACCAACCGGTAAACTTGCGACCATTGTAAAAGGGGTTTAGGAATGGATTAAAAGTTGTGAAACCTAAGTATTGCCCTAACTTTGCTGTTAGGGCAATCTTAGGCGTCTGCAAATTTTCATTCCTGGCTCGCAAGGCCAATCCGGTTGGAAATTGTACGACGCCTTTTTAATTTCTATATAACTATGTCCCGTAAAATTCTTACTCCGTGGGAACGAATAGCCAAAATAATGTATGAAAACCAAATAGATACACCCTCGGAGTTTGCAAAGAAGATTGGACTTACCCGGGGAGAGACCATATTCCAGATAAAGCGCGGGAACCACGGGATAAGCAGGCGGCTGGCAGAGAAGATAGCGGCGGCCTTTCCGGAGGTTGAGGAGTATTGGCTTCTTCAGGGAAAACACTCAGAAGGGGCTCCCTTACCCATACCTCTTTATAGGGGAGATGCAGTGGGGAGGTTCCGTAGGGGAGATGTTCCGGACAATTATGTGGTGACACCCTACGAGTCCTTGCGACCGGTTTCATTTGCGATGGTGAACCAGGAGGCTGAACCCCTGCGGGGGATATTGGAGCACAGCGTACTTCTCCTGGAATCTGTCGAAAGGGAGCGTATGGAACTCGGGCGGCCCCATTTGGTGGAGACGGCCGGCCGGGTTGTCCTGCGCTATATCGACGACGATTATCGCACGGGACATTACAGGTTATATTCCAACAATCCTGCATGGAAGGGTGTCCGGATCGTCGAACCTATGGAGATAACGGCTGTATATGCCCTCCGGTATGTCTTGACTACCTTTTGAATCGGAGGGTCGTTCCTCGGGCCAATCTTCCCGGGTCGAACATAAAAAAACCCTGTCCCGGCCATTTACCGGGACAGAGTTCTTTGTTTTGGCGGTGTAGGGTCAGGAGACCTTTTTGAGTATCATCACCACCTGGCCGCCCGATTTCAGCATCAGGGTGTTGCCGTCGATGGAGTAGCCGTCCACCTCGCCGATAAGCCTCATGAACTTATCCTCGGTCTGCTGGTCGGTACAGAACATACGGGTGCCAGCCGCACCTTCGAACCGCAAGTTCCCCTCGGCGTCCGAAGTATATCCGCCCATCAGGCGGTTGCAGTCGCCCATCCCCGACACACGGTTGTCGACGCCGAACTGGAGCGTATAGCTCTCCGCCCGCGAGGGGGCGAAGGCTTCCCCGTCCATCTGGATCACCTGCCAGTTATTGGCGGTGAGGGATGCTGTCTTCGATTTTGTCCTGCAGGAGCAGCAGGAGGCCACGGCTGCGGCGGCCAACACGAGGGCCGCGATTTTCAGTATTCTCATCTTTCGATCTTTTATATGTATAGTGTCAATTTGCGGCTCCGCCGTTATCGTATATCAGAGTGAACCTGCCGCCCGTTCCCTGAAGTTCGAGCCTGTCGGCTGTCGCCTCGTAGGAGACCACTTTCTCGAGCCACTGGAGGTAGGCCGTTTCGAACTCCATGTTCTGGCACCACATCAGGGTGGCGGCAACCCGGTCGAGGCCTATCTGGTCGTGGCCGGCGGTCTCGTACATTCCGTTTATATGGTTGCATCCGGCATTGCCGTAGACCCGGCTCGAATCGGAAAATATGATCTCGACCCCGGCGGGAATCACGATCGCACGGCTGCTGTCCTTATGGACGACTTCGGTGAGCTTCCATGTCTTGTCGATCAGGGCCTGGTAATTGGTATTGCGTACCTTACACGAGGAGAATAGGGCCGGGCCGCAAATGGCCGCGACGACAAAGGCGTTTAAAAGGGTTTTTTTCATTTCGATGAATATTAATCTGTTTGAATTAATCTCGCCAATATTGTAAATTTGACCGAATATAATCTAAAGGTATGAAAAAAAATAATCAACTCCCCGAACGCTCCCAAAGCCGTAGGGCCCTACTCCCAGGCGGTCGAGGCGGCCGGTACGCTCTATATTTCCGGCCAGCTTCCCGTCGACCCCCTCGACGGTTCGGTCGATCCCACGATCGAAGGACAGACCCGCCGGTGCCTTCAAAATATAGAGGCTATACTGACCGAGGCGGGATACACCCGGGAGGATGTGGTAAAGTCGACCGTACTTCTCGACGATATAAGCAACTTCGGTGCCATGAACGAGGTCTACGCATCGTTCTACACCGATAAACTGCCGGCCCGGGTATGCTACCAGGTGGCCCGGCTGCCGATGGGTGTAAAGGTCGAGATCGAGACCGTCGCGGTCAAGGGGTAAAGGGTTCCCGCTTTTTGGCTACCGGTGTACCCGGACGAGTCCGCCCGGACTTCCGTCCGTCGGCCTGACGATGCGGTTTGCGGGGTGTAAGAATGCGAGGGACGAAGGCCCCCCGGCCGGCACTTTCGGTTCGCGCCGGCAGTTCGGAACCGATAGTAGATGGGTGTGGGATGGGCGGCGCCGGGCGGTCGGTATACTGGAAGCCGGCCCGAATCTTCGGGCCCAGTCCGTAACATCGGCCGGATAGTGGTCGAGTTGTGTCCGGGTCTTTCCGGCCGGTCTTTAATCCGCCCCTTACTTTCTTAATGCCGAATACGATCGTCCAGCAGGTCGAGGACGGGGGCATCCTCATCGAATTTGCGGGCGAACCAGGCGCCGGAACAGACGATACCGGGCAGGTCGGAAGGAGTGAGAAGCCGAGGCCCGGGCTCACCCTCCACCCATTCGATATACCGTTTATTATCATTCACCGCCGTGGCTGCAAGCGGGGAGTGGAGTATTATATTCTGGAAGAACATCTCGTCGGGACAGTGGACATGGCGGAAAAAGCCGCAGTAGCCGGGATTCTCCCCGCAGTAGCGCAGGATGTACCCGACGGCCTCACGGGTGACGGTGAACCATTGCGACCCTTTATATACCGGATTTACGGGTGGTTTTCTTCCGGCACACAGCAGGCTGCCGGCGGCTTTTACGGCCCGGCGTACCGTGCGGGATCCGGTCTCGAGGTGCCAGCGGCGGTAGCGGGCCGCAATGCTTCCATCGGCCGGGTCTGTTTCATCCACGGCCCTGTACGCGATAAAGTTCTTCCCGCCGGCGGCTTCCAGTTCACGGATAATATCCTCTGGTGCCATTACCGGGTAATCCTGTCCGCTGAGAAGATGCAGGTAGTCGTAGCGCAGTCCCGAGGCCGAAATCTCGCGCATCGAGGCGAGCGTAGCCTCGACCATCGAATAACCCGCCCACCGCACCTTCACCCGGTTGCCGATAAAGACAGCGCCCTGCTGCGCGGCCCCGGCGAAAAGCGATATGTCCGCTTTGGCATCGAGGTGGACGAAAATATTTGTCTGCGGGTGTCGAAGCACCCGGCACAGCCTTTCGAGCTGTGCCGGGTTTTTATGGGCGAGGATGAGCAGTGCCGTTTTCATGGTCGGTAATATCGGGGCAAAGCCCGGCCGACGGGTAAGTTACGAATTAAACCCCGACGGGCCAAAAAACATATCCGGACTTTTGTCCGGATATGCTGCGAAATATGCTATATCTAAAGGCCCGGCACGGTAGCGGGACGGGGTTCCGGGGGGGTAACTCAACATCCGCAGCCGCAGCCGCCCTCGTGCGAGCCGCACGAAGAATCGTCGCAGTCCGAACAGCTGCACCCGGCGGATGCCGCGGCCATACCCTGCATCATGTCTTGGTCGGTGGCTTCCCTCACGCCTATGATCTCTCCGGAAAAATCGAGGGTCTTCCCGGCCATCGGGTGGTTAAAGTCCATGGTCACGGTGTCGCCGTCGAGACTCTTCACCACCCCTATGAGGTGCTGGCCGTCGGCTGTGCTCATGGGTATCTGGTTACCGATATCGAGGAGTCCTTCCTCTATTGTCCCGTCGACCATAAAGACACTTTTGGGAAGGTCGGTCACCGCCTCGGCAATGGTATCTCCATAGCCTTCGTCGGCCGTGAGGGTGAACTGGAAGGTATCTCCCTTTTCCAGTCCCGCTATATTTTGCTCGAACTTGGGGAGCAGGTAACCGGCTCCGTAAACGAATTCGAGCGGTTTGTCCGCAGTGGTGCTGTCTACTACCTGGCCGTCGACGGTAAGGCGGTAGGCCAGCGATACAAATGTTTTTTCTCCGATTCTCATTACGATAAAATATTTTATTTCGATCCGCCGGTCTTCCCTGTCAATGGTGATATACGCGGAGGGCGGCCGTCAAACTTCGCCCGCGATAATCAGAGGGCCAAAGTTTATATCTCTGCAAAGATAGTGCAAATAGGTTGGAGTGCAACCCCGACGGTAAATTGGTAAAAATTCACGGGAGTTAAGTTGAAAAGAGTGGTTAACGGTTCTTTATTCAGAAGATTAGATGTCGAATCCAGAAAGTTCTTTTTTATATTTGGCGAGAATGTGTTTGATCGTTACATGTATATCTGCACCTGATTTTAAAGCTCCTTCTACCATTCCCGGGTCACTCCCGCCATTGGCTCGAATCCTTTTAATTGCCGAACCATCAAAGTGGCCAGTAAATCGAGGGTATCGTCTTTTATTTTCTCAGTCAATTTATAATCGCTGCTATTGAAAATTATATTCTTTCTAAATGCCAGAATCGACAATACAAGCGATACCACCGAAACGGTTATGGGGAACCCGATTTTAATACACTCTGTCATGATATCTATGCCCTATTCATTTTCGTAGAGCATAGTATTTACCGGGCAGAGATTGCGGTCGCCGTAACCCGCATCGATCTTCGATACGTAAGGGAAGAATTTGTTTTCGCCCACCCAGGGCAGCGGGAATGCAGCCTGCGACCGCGGGTATGGATGGTTCCACTCCCCGGCGATCTCCGCAGCAGTGTGCGGAGCGTTGACCACCGGATTGTCCTTTTGGGCCGATGCCACCGCCGCCTCGCATTCCCTCTTGATGGAGACCATCGCCTCTATGAACCTGTCCAGCTCCTGCTTCGACTCGCTTTCGGTGGGTTCGATCATAAAGGTATCGTGGACGGGGAACGAAAGGGTCGGGGCA